>CAYMQR010000600.1:0-3291 GCA_964392195.1 uncultured bacterium
CGGTCAACACGGTGTTCCAGAGCTACGCGCTCTTCCCGCACCTCGACGTGTTCGACAACGTGGCCTTCGGGCTGCGCTCGCGGCGCCGGCCGAAGGACGAGATCGAGCGTGACGTCGCCGAGGTGCTGGCGCTGGTGCGCCTCGACGGCTTCGATCGGCGGCGCATCGAGCAGCTCTCGGGCGGCCAGAAACAGCGCGTCGCGCTCGCGCGGGCCCTCGTCAACGAGCCCGAGCTCTTGCTCCTCGACGAGCCCATGTCGGCGCTCGACGCCAAGCTGCGCTCGGAGGTCCAGCTCGAGCTCAGGCGCGTGCAGCGCGAGCACGGCACCACGTTCCTGCTCGTGACCCACGACCAAGACGAGGCCATGACGGTCTCCGATCGCATCTTCGTGATGAACCGCGGCGTCATCGAGCAGAGCGGCGCGCCGAGCGAGATCTACGAGCGCCCGCGGACGCGCTTCGTCGCGGAGTTCCTGGGCGCGGCGAACCTGATCGCGGGCGAGCGCAGCGGCACCGCGGAGGTCTCGACCCGCGTCGGACGGCTCGTCCTCGACGCCCCCCCGCCCTGGGAGAGCGGCACCGTCGCGATCCGCCCCGAGCGCATCCGCCTCGACGACCCGGCGCCGGTGAACAAGCTGCGCGTGACCGTGACCGACGCGGTGTTTCGCGGCGACCACGTCGACCTCACGGTGACGCCCGGTCCGCTGCGCGTTCGCGTCGCTCCCGCGGCGCCGATCGAGCCCGGCACCACCCTCGACCTCTCGCTCCCGCCCGCCCACCTGGTGGCGCTGCATGGCTGAGCCCGGGCGGCTCGTCTGGCTTGGGCGCATCACGACGCGCCGGCGATTGCTCGCCGGCTCCGCCGCGCTCGGCTCACCCGCGATCGGCTGGATGGTGCTGCTGCTGATCGTGCCGTCGGCGGTGATCGCGGTGCTCGCCTTCGCGGGCCGCGCGCCCGACGGCGAGGTGGTGTGGACCCTCGGGCTCGCGAACTTCCGGCGGCTGGCGGGCTACGGCCTCCTCGGCTGGACTCCCGACTACCTGTGGATCGGCGTGCGCAGCGTGTGGGTGGCGGCGATCACCACCGCGCTGTGCGTGGTGCTCGCCTACCCGCTGGCCTTCTACATCGCGAGCCAGCCGCCCGCCCGCCAGCGGCTGTGGCTGGCGGGCGTGATCGTGCCGATGTGCGTGAACCTCGTGGTCCGCACCTACGCCTGGGAGCTCTTGCTCTCGCCGCAGCTCCCGCTGGCGAGGCTGGCGGCCTGGCTGCACCTGATCGAAGAAGGCGACGGGCTCTACCCGAGCGGGCTCGCGGTGCAGCTCGGCATGGTCTCCACGTCGCTGCCGTTCGCGGTGCTGCCGCTCCTGGTCAACATCCAGCGCCTCGATCGCTCGCTCATCGAGGCGGCGCGCGACCTCTACGCCGGGCCGGTGCGGGTGTTCCGCGAGGCGGTGCTGCCGCAGACCTGGCCCGGGCTGGGCGCCGCGGTGGTACTCACGTTCGTCCCCGCCATGGGCATGTTCGTGATCTCCGACCGCCTCGGCGGCTCCAACTTCATGCTGGTCGGGAACCTGATCCAGCAGCAGTTCGGCTCGAGCCGCGACTACCCGTTCGGCGCGGCGGTGAGCCTGACGCTGATCGTGCTCACGCTCCTGGGGCTGGTGCTCTACCGCCGCTCGGGGCGCGGGATCGAGCTCGCGTGAGCGCGCGCCGCCAGTTCCACCTGATCCGCGGCGCCGGCCACGCGCTCACCGCGCTCGCCTACGCGATCCTGTGGCTGCCGCTGGTGACGGTGGCGGTCTACTCGTTCAACTCCGCGAAGGTCGGCCTCGAGTGGGAGGGCTTCTCGGCGCGCTGGTACGCGAGCCTCGTCCGCAACGAGGCGATCCGCCATGCGGCGCTCGACACGTTCCTGCTCGCGGGCGCCTCGACGGCGATCGCCACCGCGCTCGGCACCGCGCTCGCGCTCGCGCTGGTGCGCTACCCGCAGCCGCGCTGGCTCCGGCCGATCCTCGACGTGGTGGTCGACCTGCCGATTGTCACCCCGGACATCGTGTTCGCGGCGGCTCTGGTGATCGCGTTCAGCGCCGCGCGCGCCCTCTCCGACGTGTTCCAGCCCGGGCTGCTGACGATGATCCTCGGCCACGTCACCTTCCAGATCTCGTTCGTGGCGCTGGTGGTGCGGAGCCGGCTGGTCGTCCTCGGGCCGACTCTCAGCGAGGCGGCGCACGACCTCAACGCGACGCCGCGCCAGGCGTTCCGGCGCGTGACGCTGCCGCTCATCGCGCCCGCGATCGCGGCGGGCGCGGTGCTCGCGTTCACGCTCTCGCTCGACGACTTCGTCATCAGCTTCTTCACGGCCGGTCCCAAATCGGACACGTTGCCGATCTACATCTACTCGTCGATGCGCAGGGGCCTGAGCCCCGAGATCCATGCGCTCTCGACGCTCATCGTGGCCGTCACCGCGATCTTGGTCCTCGGAACCGACAGGGGGAAACGATGAAAGACGCACTCGATCGCCGCGGGCGCGTCGCGCTCCGCGCCACCAGGGTCACGCTCGTCCTCGCCGCGCTGGCGCTCGGCGTCTCGCTCGCCGGCTCCGCCGCGCCGGCGCTCGCCGCCGGCGACAAGGACAAGGGCAAGGCCAAGAACGAGCTCAACTTCTACAACTTCGCCGAATACATGGATCCCGAGATCCTGGCCGACTTCAAGGCCAAGACCGGGGTCAAGGTCAACGAGTCGTATTACGAGTCCACCGAGGACATGATCGCCAAGCTGCAGCACGGCGGCGGGGCGGCGCAGTACGACCTGGTGGTGGTGACGGATCGCGCGGTGCCGCAGATGGCTCGGCTCGGGCTGCTCGCCAAGCTCGACCACGCCCAGATCCCCAACCTCGCCAACCTCGACGAGCGCTTCCGGAAGCTCGAGGTCGACCCCGGCAACCAGTACTCGGTCGCCTACCAGTGGGGCACCGTGGGCCTCATGTACAACAAGACCAAGGTCGCCGACTTCCAGCCCACCTGGGGCATGATCTTCGACCCGGCGCTCTCGAAGGGACGCTTCCTGCTGCTCGACGAGATGCGCGACATGATGGGCGTGGCGCTGCGCTACAAGGGCTTCGACGTCAACACCGTGAAGCCCGAGGAGATCAAGGCGGCGAGCGAGGCGATCATCACCGCCAAGCGCAGCAAGAAGGCGCTCGGCTTCGAGGGCGGCGTGGGCGCCAAGAACAAGGTCGCGGGCGGCAGCGCCGACCTCGGCATCGTGTGGAACGGCGACGCCTTCCGCGC
>CAYMQR010000601.1:0-3286 GCA_964392195.1 uncultured bacterium
GTGGCGCCGAGGGCCACGAGGACGGCCACCAGCGCGAGCGGCGCGAGCCGCCGCGCCATCCGCGGCGCGCCGGCCACGGCCCGCGCCGCGGCCCAGCCGAGCCCGGCGAGGACCGCCGCGCTGGCGTGGTACTGGAAGTGGTCGGCCACGAACGCGAACCGCATCGGGTAGAAGTCGACGAACCCGAGCGCCGGCGAGAGCGTCACCGCGTAGATCGCCGCGATCGTGACCGGCGCGACGCCGATCCTCGCGCGTAGCGCGAAGAGCGCCGCGAACGCCGCGACGACGACGAGCGGCCACAGCGCGTTCGCGCCGTGGCCGAACGTCACGTCCCAGCGCGGGTAGACGAACACCAGCGGCTCGGGCCACACGAGCTTGGCCGCGTGGAACGCGAGCGCGCGGCTCGCGATCACCGTCCGGTCGAGGACCGTGAACCCGAAGTCCCGCCCGGTGGCGCCCACGTGGTGCTTCTCGAGCCACGCGGTCACCGTGGCCAGGGTCACGCCCACCACCAGCATCGGCACCAGCGGCGCGAGCTCGTCGCGCTCGGCACGACCGCGCCGCGCGACCACCACCAGCGCGAGCGTCACCGGCAGCGTGACGGTCACGCTCTTGCTCAGCAGCGCGCACACGAAGAGCGCGAGCGCGCCGTAGTAGCGGCGCCGGTCCACCGGTACCATCGAGGGGGCCGCGGGCGCCGTCGCCCGCAGGTAGGCGAGCGCGGCGCCGAAGTAGAAGACCCCCGAGAGCACGTTCTTGCGCTCGGTGATCCACGCCACCGATTCGACGTGAACCGGGTGGAGGGCGAAGAGCGCGGCCCCGACCCCTGCGCCGGGAACGCCGAGCCGGACCAGCACCCGGAACAGCAGCGACGCGCCGAGCAGGTGCAGCAGCACGTTGTCGAGGTGGTAGCCGAACGGCGCGAGCCCCCACAGCCGGTGCTCGATCCAGAAGCTGGTGTGGACCAGCGGGTAGTACTGGGGCGTCGCGAATCCGTCCGTCCAGATCGCGCGCAGGCCGGCGAGGTCGCGGAGCGTCGGGTTCGCGGTGACGTGCTGGTCGTCGTCCCACACGTAGCCGGAGCGCAGCGCGGGCGCGTAGGCGGCGAGCGTGGCGGCCGCGACGAGCGCGGCGAAGAGCGCGCGGCGCTGGCGGCCCGCTCCCTCGCCGGTGGCCGCCGCGCCCCCGGGGCGCATCAGCCGCGCGCCGCGCGCCCGCCGGGCCCGAGCGGCAGCCGCACGTGGAACGTCGCGCCCTCGCCGAGCCCGCTCTCGACGGTGAGCGTCCCGTCCATGCGCTCGGTGAGCTTGCGCGCCAGCGAGAGGCCGAGCCCGGTGCCGCCGAAGCGGCGCGTGATCGAGCCGTCCACCTGGCGGAACTCCTCGAAGATCAGGTCGTGGTTGGTCGGGTCGATGCCGATGCCGTCGTCGCGCACGTCGAGCTCGAGCTCGGCCGGGCGGCCTTCGCCGGCGGAGCGGGCGCGCGCGCGGAGCTCGATCCGGCCGCCGTCGGGGGTGAACTTGATCGCGTTCGAGAGCAGGTTGCCGAGCACCAGCTTGAGCTTCTCCTCGTCGACCGCGACCGGAGTGGCGAGCGACGGGTCGAGGGTCACCGTCACCTCGAGGCCCTTGCTCGCGATCAGCGGCGAGCACGACTCCACCACGCCGTTGAGCGTTGCATCGAGGTCGGTGGGCAGCCGCAGGATCTCGATCTTGTCGGCCTCGAGGCGCGCCGAGGTCAGGATGCCCTCGATCAGCCGCAGCAGGTCCTGACCGCTGCGGTGGATGAAGCCGATCTGCTTCCCCTGCTCCACGTTGAGCGGCCCGCTCACCTGATCGCGCATCACTCCCGACAGCGTCAGGATCGAGTGGATCGGGCTCTTCAGCTCGTGGGTCATGTTGGCGAGGAACTCGTTCTTGAGGCGCGTCGCCTCGAGGGCGCGGCGGTGCTCGATCTCGAGCTCGTGGTGCTTGCTCTCGAGCTCGAGGGTGCGCTCGCCGACCAGCCGCTCGAGGGTCGTGGCGCGCGAGCCGATCTCCCACAGCGCCAGCGCGATCACCCCCGCGAGCAGCCCGCCGAGCGCGAGGATCAGGTAGCCGGGTGCGTTGTGGCGGGCGGCGTCGATGGTCGCGTACGGGTGGACGCTGAGACGGATCTCGCGCTCGCCGAGGTGGATCTTGCTCTCCACCGCGTGGCGGGCGTCGAAGCGCGCCTCCTCGCCGGGATCGACCAGCCGGAACACCGACGTGCCGTGCTCGTCCACGAGCTCGGTGCCGAAGCGGTGCCTGAGCGCCTCGCTGAAGAGGTCGCCCACCACCTCCTTCACCGACAGCACCGCGATCACCGAGCGGCCGAGGTCGGCGCCCGCGAGCGGCACCACCGCGACGAACCCACGGTTGCGCGCGGGCAGCTCCACGATCGGCGTGAGCCGCACGCCGAACCACGCCGGCTCGCCCGCCTCGATCCAGCTCGTGACGTCGCTCGCCAGCAGGCTGCCGGCACCATAGCGCTCGGGCTCGACGGCGACCGGCTGGCCGCCTGGGTCGGCGAGCAGCAGCGCCTCGAAGCCGGTGCTCTCCGCGCGGATCGTCGCCGCGAGCGCGCGGAAGCGGCCGGCGTCGAGCGGCGCGCCGGTCGTCAGGGTCGCGGCCGGCAGCGACGCCAGCGCCGCGAGGCGCTCGCGGATCGACGACTCGAAGCGGAGCCGGAACTGGTCCGCCGCGATCTGCGCGGTCGAGAGGTACTGGTCGATCAGCACCCGGTTCGAGAAGCGCCAGAAGGCGCCCGTCACGGCGAGCAACGCGCCGACGATCGCGATTGCGCCGATTTGCCTCACCCGCCGCATGGCGCGCGAGCATACCGCGAGCGGTCGGGACGACGCGCGCGGGATCCAGACCCCCGCGCCGCCTGGAGGGCGCCGGTCCCTCGGCGCCGGTTTCGGGGCCCCGCCCCCGAGCCGACTCGCTACGCTCGTCGACGCGCCTCGAGGCGCGTGCCCTTTTTCAGCGGCCTGTCAGCCGACGTCGATCGTGCCGCTCACCACCGTCACCGAGCGCCCGCCGATCCACACCTCGTCGCCCTCGACGGTGACCGCGATGCGCCCATCCCGACCGACGAAGCGGCCCTGGCTGGCCACGTAGCTGGCGCCGATCGCGTCGAGCTGGCCGGTCCAGCGCGCGTGCGCCGCCACCGACGCGTTGCCGCTGCCGCACACCGGGTCCTCGGGGATCCCGTCCGCGGGCGCGAACGAGCGCACTTCGAGCGCCGGCTGCCCGGGCGCCCGGTC
>CAYMQR010000602.1:0-3285 GCA_964392195.1 uncultured bacterium
CCGTCTCCTTGAGCCACGCCAGCACCACCGGCGCGAACGCCTCGTTGATCTCGACCGCCGCGATGTCGCCGATCTTCATGCCGGTCTTCTTCAGCGCGTAGGCGGTGGCCGGGATCGGCGCGGTGAGCATCCACACCGGGTCCGCGCCGCGCACGCTCATGTGGTGGACGCGGGCGCGAGGCTTCAGGCCGTGCTCCTTGACCGCGCGCTCGGAGGCGATCAGCAGCGCGGCGGCCCCGTCGGAGATCTGGCTCGCCACCGCCGCCGTGAGGCGGCCGCCCTCGGCGAGCGTCTTGAGGCTGGCCATCGCCTCGAGCGTGGTCTCGCGGCGCGGGCCCTCGTCACGCGCGACACCCTCGAGCGGCGCGATCTCTCGCTCGAAGCGGCCCGCGTCCTGGGCGCGGATCGCGCGCTGGTGGCTCTCGTACGCGAAACGCTCCATCTCCTCGCGGCTACAGTCCCACTTGGCGGCGATCATCTCGGCGGCCCGGAACTGCGACACCTCCTGGCCCGCGTAACGCGCCTGCCAGCCCTTGGAACCCGAGAACGGATCCGTGAATCCGAGCTGCGCCGCGCACGTCATCGCGGACGCGATCGGGATCTGGCTCATGTTCTGGACGCCGCCCGCGATCACCAGGTCCTGGGTTCCGCTCATCACGCCCTGGGCCGCGAAGTGCACGGCCTGTTGTGACGAACCACACTGACGGTCGATCGTGGTCCCGGGTACCTCCTCGGGCAACCCCGCCGCGAGCCAGCAGGTGCGCGCGATGTCACCGGCCTGGGGACCGATGGTGTCCACGCACCCGAAGACCACGTCCTCCACCGCCGCCGGGTCGATCTTGGTGCGGGCCACGAGCTCCTTGAGCACGTGGGCGCCGAGATCGGCCGGATGAACCTGGCTCAGACCACCCCGCCGCCTGCCGACCGGGGTACGGACCGCGTCGATGATGTACGCCTCGGGCATCGAGATCTCTCCTCCGGGCGCGCGGCCCGCTCCAGCGCCAAGCAGAACACGTTCTACTTGCAGCGCCAACCGCTCGCGCCACGCCTCCTCCGGGCGCTCCCCGCGCGTCGGAATCCGAACGCACCGGCGTCACGAACGGCACGCCGACGTTACGTCCGGGGCGCGGGCGCGCCGGGTGCCGCCGTGACGAAGCCGGACAATCCGCCCGCCGTGCCGCCAACCCACCCGCGGCACGGACGTTCGCGTCCCGCCGCGCGGGCGAAGCTCCCGACATTTGCAGACGTCCGTGCGCGGCGGGGCCTGGCACGGCCGATGCTTCCGGTGAAGTGCGGGTCCCCACACCACCCTCGACCGCCGCACGAGTCCGCGCCACCGCCGTGACCACCACCGAACCTCTCCCCCTCGGCAAGGCGCAGCGGATGCGCTCGGCGTCCGCTGCGTTGTTCGTGATCGGGATCACGTCGCTCGGCCTGCGATTCGTCTCGATCGCGGTGGTCGCCTCGCGCTTCGGGGCCGGTCTCGACACCGACGTGCTGTTCCTCGGCCAGCTCCTGCCGGTGATGCTGGGGTTCCACAGCCGCTCGGTGCTGCACCTCTCGTTGGTCCCGAAGTTCGTCGCCACCCGCAACCATCAGGGCCAGGGCGAGGCCTGGGCGCTCGCCAGCAGCTTCGCGAACCTGGCGCTCGCGACGCTCGCCGCGGTCGCGATCGGCTACGCCGCCGCCGCGCCGCTCGCCGCGCGCTTGCTGCCCGGGATCGCGGGCCCGAGCGCCGAGGACTTCGTGCGCGTCACCCGGATCGTGTCGCCGGTGATCGTGCTCTTCCCGGCGTTCGCCCTCGGCGAGGCCCTGCTCTACTCGTACCGCCGCTACACCACGGCGGCGCTCGCGACGTTGCTGCCGAGCCTGGGCTTGATCGTCGGCGTGGTGACCCTCGGCCCCACCCACGGCATCGACGGCGCCTCGTGGGGCCTCGTGTCCGGGTATGCGCTCCAGGCGCTCACGGTGCTGCCCCAGCTCGCGCCGTATCACCGGCACTTCCGGCTCACCGTCGACTGGCGCTCGCCCGCGCTCCGCGAGGTGCTGCGGCAGGTGACCCCCACGGCCGCGTTCTCGCTCGCCGTCGTCGGAGGGTTCGCGGTCGCCGCGGTGCTGGCGTCGCACCTCGGCCCGGGCCGCGTGGCGGCGTTCCGCTACGGCACGTCGGTGCTGGCGGTGCTGCCGACCCTGGTGCAGGGCTCGCTGGTCTCGCCGCTCTACCCGCGCATGGCGGCGCTCGCCGCCGACGGCGACACCGCGCGCCTGCGCCAGCTCGTGGTGTCGTTCATCCGCATCGCGAGCGTGGTGCTGATGCCGATCACCGCGCTCGTCATCGTGCTGCGCGAGCCGATGGTCGGCGCGCTCTTCGTGCGCGGGCGCTTCACCGCCGCGGACGCTCGGCTCACCTCGCAGGTGGTGCTGGGCTTCGCGCCGTGGATCGCCGCGATCGTCCTCAACCAGGTGCCGACCTACCTCGCGATGTCGCTCGGCGAGGCGCGCAGGGTGGCGACGCTGGTGCTCGGGTTGCTGCTGCCGATGACGGCGGTCGGGCTGGTGCTGTCGCGGCTCTACGACGTCGGCGGGATCGCCCTCGCCTTCAGCCTCAACTCGTGGATCTCGCTGCCGCTCCTGCTGCTGGTGCTGCGGCGCCGCATCGGCCGGCTCGGCACCATCGCCGTGGCGCGGGCGAGCTACCGGCCGCTGCTCGCGTCGATCGTCGTCGCGCTGCTGGTGGCGCCCCTCGAGCGGGTCTCGAGCGCCTACCTGGCGAGCCACGCGGCGGCCCTCGGCGTCGCCGCGACGAGCCTCGCCCGGCTGGCCCAGACGGCGCTGCTCGCGCTGCTCGGGATCGGCCTCTACCTGCCGGTGGCCCGCCTGCTCCGGGTGCCCGAGATGGCGAGCCTCCTGGACTGGCTGCGCCGGGTGCCGGCGCCGTCGCCGGGCCCGACGCCGGCGGCCGACGCGACGGGATCCGTGGACGCCGCCCACTCCCCGGCCGAGGAACCCGCCCTCGGCGACCCGGTCGTGCCCGGACCCGCGCTCGCGCCCTCCAAGCCCTGAGCGCGGACGCGCGCCTCAGCTCGCGGCGAACCGATCGCGCGCGCGGTCGCGCAGCACGAACTTCGTCACCTTGCCGGAGGCGTTCATCGGCAGCGCGTCGACGACCTCGACGTAGCGCGGGACCTTGTAGTTCGACATGCGGTCCCGGCACCACGCGACGATGGCATCGGCGGTGGGCGTCGCGCCGGGCCGGGGAACGACCCACGCCATCCCGACCTCGCC
>CAYMQR010000603.1:0-3269 GCA_964392195.1 uncultured bacterium
GCTTCAGGTTGCGCGCGGCCGCGGCGAGCGCCTCGTCCCAGGTCGTGGCCGAGAGCGTGCCGTCGGGGCCGCGCAGCAGCGGATGGCGCAGCCGCTCCGGGTGGGTCGCGAGCTCGAGGAAACGCGTGCCCTTCGCGCACGCGAAGCCGCGGCTCGTGGGGTGCTCCTTGTCGGGGCGGATCTTGAGCGGGTTGCCGCGCTCGTCGCTCTCGACGACGAGCCCGCACGCGGCTTCGCAGATCCGGCAATACGTCCGAGCGGTCTTCATGGGCGCATCCCGAGCCGTGCCAGCGCGCGACAGAGTACGGAGCGGCGCCGGGACTGTCGACCAGGCGGGCCCTCCATACCGGGAACGACGGCGGTGAAGAGAGCCGACGCCCGCGCGTATCGCCGGGCACGCGGCGCGTGCCCCTCCGCGCCCTCTGGAGCGCGTCCGCTCCGGCGGACGCGAGGGATCGATCGGTCCGTAGGTGTGGGCCCGTCCCCGCCCGCGGGCCCTCAGCCTTGGCCGAGGGCGTTCTGGATCGTGGCGAGGAGCTCGGCGCCGTAGCGCTCGACCTTCGCGGGCCCGATACCGTGGGCGAGCTCGAGGTCGCTCAGCCGGCTCGGCTTGAGGAGCGCGAGCTCGCGCAGGCTGCGGTCGCTGGCGATCACGTAGGGCGGCACTCCGCTCGCCTTCGCGGCGCTCATCCGGTACGCGCGCAGCGCCTCGAAGATCCGCACCGACTCGCCGTCGAGCTGTCCCTCGTCCGCGGTCCTGCGATGCGCGCCGCCGCGCCCGCCCGTGCCGAGCGCGTGCCCACGCCCCGCCTCGGCGCGCCGCGCGCGACCGTCCGGCGGCAAGAGCAGCCGCGCCGGGCGTTCGGCCTTCATCACCGCGCGACCGTCGGCGGTGAGGAACGCGAGCGGCCGCTCGCCGCCCGAGAGGTCCACCCACCCCGCCACCACGCAGCGCCGGAGCAGCGCCGTGAGCCACGGCTCGGAGCGCTCGCGCAGGATCCCGAACGTCGGCGTCTTGTCGAGCCCTGCGCCGGAGAGCCGCGGGTCCTCTTCGCCGTGCAAGAGCTTCGCCGCCGCGGTGAGGCCGAAGCGCCCGTGGATCCGCGCCACCGCCGAGAGCGCCTTCCGCACCAGGAGCGTCACCTCTTCGCTGCTCGCCTCCTCGCCGCCGCTCGCCATGGCGCGGCACACGTCGCAGCGCCCGCAGCCATCGAGCGTCTCCGCCTCGTCCCCGAAGTAGCGCAGGATCGCGTCGTGACGGCAGGTCCCGCCCTGCGCCCAGCGCATGAGCTCGAGGAACAGGTTCCACTTGTGGGCGAGCACGGCGGGCTCGACGCCGCGGCCGTCGGAGGGTTGCTCGAGGATGCGGCGGCGCGTGGGCACGTCGCCGGGCATCACCACCAAGAGCCCGAACGCGGTGGTGCCGTCGCGACCGGCGCGGCCGACCTCCTGGTAATACGCCTCGATCGAGCTCGGCGGGCCGAGGTGAACGACCGCGCGCACGTCCGAGCGGTCGATCCCCATGCCGAACGCGTTGGTGGCGACCACCACCTCGAGCTGGCCGTCGGCGAACGCCTGGTGGACCGTCGCGCGCCCGTCGGCGTCGAGCCCGGCATGGTAGTAGCGCGCGCGCCAGCCGCGCCCGGCGAGGCGTCCCGCCTCTTCCTCCGCGCCACGGCGGGTCGGCGAGTAGACGATCGCGGTGCCGCGCGAGATCGAGCTCGCGCCGCGCGGGCTCGAGAGCGCCTCCTCGAGCTGGCGATCGACCGCGCGGTCGCGCTCCTTCCGGCTCTCCACCTCCGCGACGCGCAGCACCAGGTTGGGCCGCGCGAAGCCCTGAACGAGCTGGGGAGTGGACGCGTCGAGGTTGAGGCGCGCGAGGATCTCGTCGCGCACCACGGGGGTGGCGGTGGCGGTGCACGCGAGCACCCGCGCCCGCGGCACCTCGGCGAGGAGCTCACCGATCTGCGCGTATTCGGGGCGGAAGTCGTGGCCCCACTCGCTGATGCAGTGGGCTTCGTCGATGGCGATGAGCGGTGGTGCGAGCTCCTTCACGAGCCCGCGAAAGCCCGGGAACGTGAGCCGCTCCGGCGACACGTAGACGAGCTTCATCTCGCCGCCCGCGACCTTCGCCATGCGCCGACGCACCTCCTCGGAGTCGAGCGTGGACGCGAGGAACGTGGCCGCGATGCCGCGCTCTTCCAGCGCCCGCACCTGGTCGTGCATGAGCGCGATGAGCGGCGAGATCACCAGCGTGGTGCCGGGAAGCACCACCGCCGGGAGCTGATAGGCGAGGCTCTTGCCGCCGCCGGTCGGCGCCACCAGCAGCACCCGACCCACGCGGAGCAGCGTCTCGATCGCCTCGCGCTGGCCGGGTCGAAACCGCGCGTAACCGAGCCGCGCGAGGGCGCGCAGCAGCGGATCGGACGACGTGGGGGAAGACGGCGAATCTACGGAGGGCTCGACCACGGCCCGCCGAGCATAAGCGAGCCGCGAGGGGGGCGGCGCGGCCGCGATCGATCAACCCGCGGGCATCAGCTCGAAGCCGAGCGCGTGTCCCGCTCGGCGTACGCGATCGTCACGGGTGAGAAGCGCCAGATCGCCGGAGCGAGCGCTCGAGTCGGCGTCGACGTTCACCGGTCGGCACGATCGGCTCCTACTCATCTCCATGAGGAAGGTTGGCTCAGGCCATGACCAAGCGACCCCAGGCTCTCATGGGCGAGCGCGGCGGGGGGCTCTCCGACCGGGGGCCTCGACCAGATGCTCGCGGAGATCGAGCTCGGCTACACGACCGGCTGACACAGAACCGCGACGACGTCGATCGCCGTTCGAACCGAGGCGGTACAGCGATCGTCGCGATCGGCGGCGTGAGCGCCGACGCGGATCGGCGGTCGCGCGGCGCGCGACCCTCCGCAGCGGCGGCGAGGATGCGAGCGGCGGTGCGTGTCGCCGGGCCACCTGGCGGTCGCCCCTGCGAGCCAACGCGAGACCGGAGGGGCACGCGCCGCGTGCCCGGCGACACGCGCGAGCGCGTACGTCGGGGTTGCGCTCGATCCCTGTAGGCCGGCCGTCGATCCCGCGTTCGATCGTGTTCCGGTCTGGAGGGCCCGCCTCCGGCGGGCCGGGATCGATCGGCTTCAGCCCGGCGGAGCGGGCGCGCTCCAGCCCGGATCGAACGCGAGCGAGACGGACGCGAGTGCGTCCGATCGAGCCCGGGCCGCGGGGGGCCGGGCGGGCGGCCCGACCAGACGACCCCGCGAGATACCCGG
>CAYMQR010000604.1:0-3269 GCA_964392195.1 uncultured bacterium
CCTCGGTGTTGGGACGCCGCCCCACCGCCACCAGCACGCGGTCGAAGAGCGCCTCGTTCTCGGTGCCGTCGGCGCGGCGCAGCGTCACGGCCACACCTTCGGTGCGCGGCGCGAGCGCGGTGACCTCGGTGGAGAGCTCGATCGCCGCGAGCTGCTCCTTCACCTTCTTCTCGAGGACCCGCACCAGATCGCGGTCCACGCCAGGCAACAGGCCGTCGAGCTTCTCGACCACGATGACCTGCGAGCCCAGCGCCGCGTACACCGAGCCCAGCTCGAGGCCGATGTAGCCGCCGCCCACCACCAGCAGGCGCGCGGGCACGTCGGGCAGCGCGAGCGCGGCGGTCGAGTCCATCACGCGCGGGTCGTCCGCCGCGAAGAGCCGCGGCACGATCGGCAGCGAGCCGGTCGCCACGATGGCGTGGCCGAAGCGCACCCGCTGCGCGGCCACCGAGTCGTCACCGGGAAGCGGTGCCACCTCGAGCTCGCTCGACGACACGAACCGGCCGCGGGCGCGCAGGTAGCGCACCTTGCGGCGCTTGGCGTGATCGCCGACGCCGTTGCCGAGCTTGGTGACGATCTCGTCCTTCCACGCGCGGATGCGATCGAGGTCGATGCTCGGCGTGCCGAAGGTGACGCCGTGGTGCGCGGCCTCGCGCACGCTCTGGATCACCGCAGCCTGGTGGAGCAATGCCTTCGACGGGATGCAGCCGCGGTTCACGCACACGCCGCCCAGCCGCGGGTCGGCGTCGACAAGCGTCACGGACTTGCCCAGGTCGGCGGCGCGGAACGCCGCCGCGTAGCCGCCCGGCCCGCCACCGATCACCACCACGTCGGTCGTGCTCGTCTCCATGGTCATGGCGCTCGCCGCCTCTCGCTCGGCTCGGGGTTCTCCGCGGGACGAAGCTGGCCGCTCCGCTCACCCTCCGTCCAGCATCCAGCCGAGCGGATCATCCAGGAGCGCGGCCATGCGGCGCAGGAAGCGCGCGCCGTCGGCGCCGTCGACGAGGCGGTGGTCGTAGGAGAGCGCGAGCGGCAGCATCAGCCGCGGCACGAACGCGCCGCCCTGGAAGCGCGGCGTCCACTCGCCGCGCGCCACGCCGAGCACCGCCACCTCCGGGTGATTCACGATCGGCGAGAAGCCGCTGCCGCCGATCCCGCCCAGGTTGGTGACGGTGAAGCTCGCGCCACGCAGCTCGGCGACCTGGATCTTCTTCTCCCGCGCGCGCTTCGCGAGGTCCTCGACCTCGGACGCCAGCGCCAGGACACCCTTGGCGTCGACGTCACGCACCACCGGCGCGAGCAGCCCGCGGTCGGTGTCGACCGCCACGGCGATGTGACGGTAGTGCTTGAGGACGATCTCCTGCCGCTCCATGTCGATCGACGCGTTGAGCTGGGGCATCTCGCTTAGCGCGATCGACGCGGCCTTGAGGATGATGGGCGTGAGCGTGAGGCGCACGCCGCGCTGCTTGTGCGACTCGGCGAAGCGCTTGCGCAGGGTCTCGAGCTCGGTGACGTCGGCGTGGTCGAACGCGGTGACCTGCGGGATCACCGACCACGCGCGGCTCATGCGCTCGGCGGTGAGCCGGCGCACGTTCGTCATCGGCTGGCGCTCGATCTCGCCCCACTCGGCGAAGTCGGGAAGCGGCGGCCCCGCCGCCAGCGTCGCCGCACCGGCGTCCGCCGCGGCGCGCTGCGGGGAGGCACCGGCGCCGCGCGGTGGCGCCGAGGTCAGCAGGCGGCGCGCGTGGGCCTTCACGTCCTCGAGCGAGACGCGACCGGCCGGTCCACTGCCCGGGACGGCGTTCACGTCGAGGCCGAGCTCGCGCGCCAGGCGCCGCACCGAAGGCGAGGCCGGGACCAGGCGGCCAGCGGACGGCGCCGTGGGCTCGGGCGGCTCCGTGTGTTCCTCGCCCGCGGGCGCCCGGGGCGGTGCGGGCTCGGGCGCCGGCCGCGCCGCAGGGAGAGTGGGAGCCGTGGGAGCGGGCGCGGCGGACGGTGCGGCTTTCGCGGCGGCCTCGGCCATGGCGGGAGGCGCGGCCTTCGCACCGTCCCCCCCCGCGAGGGTGAGCAGCACCTGCCCGACCTTCACCACGTCGCCCATCTTCACCAGCACCGCCTCCACGGTGCCGCCCGCCGACGCGGGCACCTCGATGGCGGCCTTGTCGGTCTCGAGCTCGACGATCGACTGCCCGCTCTCGATGACGTCGCCGGGCGCGACCAGGATCCGTACGACCTGACCGGATTCGACGTTCTCGCCGAGCTCGGGGAGCTTCACTTCGACCGACATTTTGGGGTCTCCAGGGTTCGAGGTGGCGGGCGGCGGCTGCGAGGGACCGCAGCCCTCCAGGGCGCGCACCGGATCGTCACACCGTCACCGGGTCGGGCTTGGCGGGGTCGAGGCCGAGGTCGTTGATCGCCTTGGTGACGGTCTCGAACGGGATCTTCCCCTCGCGCATCAGCGCGCCGAGGGTCGCGACCGTGATCCAGCGCGCGTCCACCTCGAAGAAGTCGCGCAGCGCGCGCCGCCCCTCGCTGCGTCCGAAGCCGTCGGTGCCGAGCGAGGTGATCGGGCGCGGCGACCAGCGCGCGATCGAGTCGGGCAGCGCCTTCACGTAGTCGGTCGAGGCGACGATCACTCCGGGACGCGACGCGAGGCACTGCGCCACGTACGGCTCGCGCGCCGGATCGGCGGGATGGAGCAGGTTCCAGCGCTCGCACGCGAGCGCCTCGTGGCGCAGCTCCTTCCAGCTCGTGACGCTCCACACGTCGGCCGACACCTGGTAGCGCTCGGCGAGCATCTTCTGCGCCGCGAGCACCTCCTGGAGGATCGCGCCGCTGCCGAGGAGCTGGGCGCGCAGCGCGCCGTCGCCGTTCTCGGCGGCGCGGAACAGGTACATGCCCTTCAGGATGCCGTCGCGCGCGCCCTCCGGCATCGCCGGCATCGGGTACGGCTCGTTGGTGACCGTGAGGTAGTAGAAGACGCTCTCCTGGTCGACGTACATGCGGCGGATGCCGTCCTCGACGATCACCGCGATCTCGTACGCGAACGCCGGATCGAACGCGAGCAGGTTGGGGACCGACTGGGCGAGCAGGTGGCTGTGGCCGTCCTGGTGCTGGAGCCCCTCGCCGGCGAGCGTGGTGCGGCCCGAGGTGCCACCCACGAGGAACCCGCGGCAGCGCATGTCGCCAGCGGCCCAGATCTGATCGCCGATGCGCTGGAAGCCGAACATCGAATAGAAGATGAAGAAGGGGATCGTGTTGACGCCGTG
>CAYMQR010000605.1:0-3258 GCA_964392195.1 uncultured bacterium
GCCGCTCGATCCCGATCCCGGGCGGCCTCACGGCCGCCCCTACACCGACCGCGGCGGATCTTCGGCGGCACCTGCGTGATCGCGATCCTGTGACGGACCGCGGCCGCGACACGTCGTGGCGCAGGGTGCGTGGGAGTGTAGGGGCGAGCGCGAGCTCGCCCGCCGCTCAGCCCTCGGCGCGGGTGAGGGTCGCCGGATCGAGCGTGAGCGAGTGGCGGCCGCGGCGGATCACGTACGGGTCGGCGCCGTCGTACTCCTTCCGCGCGTAGGGGCTGTCGTAGCGCGGGTACGGGCCGAGCGGGACCTCGCTGCCGTTCACGAGCAGCGGCCCCGTCCACGAGAAGTCCATGAGGCCCTGCCCC
Organism: uncultured bacterium; assembly: GCA_964392195.1. Taxonomy (GTDB): domain Bacteria; phylum JADJOY01; class JADJOY01; order JADJOY01; family JADJOY01; genus JADJOY01. Next base: position 363 of record CAYMQR010000605.1, read on the forward strand.
GGCGAGTCGTACTTCACCGTCAGGTCGCCCGCGACCACCACCAGCGCGGAGGTGACCTGCTCGACGAACGCGTCGAACGAGCCGTACTGGGTCTCGTCGCCGACCTCGCAGATCCACACGTTGGAGCGGCCGTCGGCGCGCAGCTCCTGGTCGATCCACTCGTCGCCGGGAACCCAGGTGGCGGGGTTGTTCGAGTAGAGCGCGACGTAGCCCTTCCCCTTCCGCGCCATCACCCACTTCCCCTGCTCGCGGACCTCGTCGAACTCGCCGCGCGGGAAGAACGCGTGGGTGTAGTCGGGAAAGAGCGCGTCCGAGATCACCTGCACGATGCCGCTCTCGTACCTGGGCTGGTCGTTCAAGATGATCGCGGCGGTGCGGTTCTGCGCGATGCGCGGATGCCAGCCGCCGGTCCAGTGCCCCGCGAACTCGTTCTCGAGGAGGTCGCCCGGATAGGTGGTGAACACGATCGCGGTGTCGCCGAGGGTCGCCTGCCAGGTGTGGGTCTGCGCGCCCAGCGTCGCCGGCTTCCAGGCCTGCGCCGACGCGAGCATCACCTCGGGCGTGCGGTACGCGTAGGTGTTCACCTGCTCGAGCGCGTAGCCCTCGGTGAGCGGCAGCGCCGCCTGCGCGAAGTCGGGCGGGATCGAGGTGCCGGCGAGCGGGATCGCGAACGCGAAGTAGCTGAAGAAGCTCGACGGGTCCTCGGCGAGCCGCCAGTCGCGGGCCATGCCGAGGGTGGTGTTGATGGTCTGCGGCATGACGTAGGCGCCCATCGTCCACCACAGCACGCCGTCGTCGTAGTCGTCCCACGAGATGCCGAGGCTCGGCCCGTCGGCGACGTTTATCCCGAGCCGCTCGCGGGTCTCGAGCCCGCGCGGGCGCGCGCTCCCCACCGACTCGATCACGGCAGGCACGCGGTACGTGTCGGAGGTGACCATCGCGACCGCCGACATGCTGCCGGACTCGCCCTCCGGCGAACCCTTGCCGCTGGCGAGCCAGATCATGCCGCCCGTGTCCTCGTCGTCGCGGCGGGTCTTGTCCTTCACGTAGCTGCGGCCGTGGGCGACGCCGAAGAAGCCCTCGTGGTTGTTGAGCGCCATGTCGTAGAGGAACAGATCGACGGCCATCCGCGCCCGCACGGCGAGCGCCTCGTCGTCCCCGAAGTCCGCCACGTTGAGGAGCGGCGCCACGTCCTCGTTGTAGTAGACGTCGGAGTGGAACTCGCTGAAGCCCCACCTGAGCCGCCAGTCGAGCCAGCGCTCCAGGTTGACGCGGGCCTTGGCGCGGAGCTCGGCGCCGGTGAGACCCGAGTTGGTGAAGATCGTGTCCGGATACAGCCGGCCCAGGACGAACGCTGCGGAGTTGAAGAGCACGTAGTGGTTCTCGGACCAGTACACCATGCCGTCGGCGCCCGGCTCGTCGATCCAGTACTTGAAGTTGCGGGTCGACGTCTCCATCCGCGCCAGCTGCTCGGCGCTCACACCGGGGCTCGCGCGGTACTTCGCGAGGATGCGCACGATCGCCGCGAGCCCGAAGTCCGCCGTGTCCTGGCGCGCGTCCATCTTGGCGAGCGTGGCGGTGAGCGAGAGGTCGTCGAGCGCGCTGGTGCCTCGATCGAGCGCGCACACCTGGGCGTGGATGCTGCTGCCGGGCCTGGCGGCGTCGGCCGCGCACTGCTCGCGGAAGGCCGCGTAGCGCTGATCGAGCTGGCTCGTGAACGGGGTCGGGTCGTCCTGGAACCCGCCGTGGTCGTTGCCGCCGTCGCAGCCGGCGACGGCGAGGGCGATCGCCCACGCGGCGCACGCCAGCTTGCTCGCCGGCGCGCGGCGACGCGCGCGCGCCGAGACGGAATTGCCCAGCATGTGGACCTCAGACGTCGAAGCGGATGCCCTGCGCCAGCGGCAGCGCGTCGCCGTAGTTGATGGTGTTGGTGGCGCGGCGCATGTAGGCGCGCCACGAGTCGGAGCCGGACTCGCGTCCGCCGCCGGTCTGCTTCTCGCCGCCGAAGGCGCCGCCGATCTCGGCGCCCGAGGTGCCGATGTTGACGTTCGCGATGCCGCAGTCCGAGCCCGCCGGCCCGAGGAAGCGCTCGGCCTCCTTGAGGCTACCGGTGAAGATCGCCGAGGAGAGCCCCTGCGGCACGCCGTTCTGGAGCGCCACCGCCTCGTCGAGCTCGCGGTAGGTCATCACGTAGAGGATCGGCGCGAAGGTCTCGCGCTCCACCACCGGCCGGTTGCCGGCGATCCGCACGATCGCGGGCTGCACGTAGTGGCCGCCTTTCGGCACGCCGTCCGTGACCCGCTGCCCGCCGCACACCAGCTCGCCGCCCTGGCGCGCGGCGTCCCTGAGCGCGCGGCTCATCGCCTGGAAGGCGGCGCCGTCGATGAGCGGGCCGACCAGCACGCCGGGCGCGCGCGGATCACCGATCGGCAGGCCCGCGTACGCCTTGGCGAGCCGCTTCACCAGCGCCTTCTCGATCGACTCGTGGACGATGAGGCGGCGCAGCGTCGTGCAGCGCTGGCCCGCGGTGCCGACCGCGGCGAACACGATCGCGCGCAGCGCCAGCTCGAGGTCGGCGCTGGGCGCCACGATCATGGCGTTGTTGCCGCCGAGCTCGAGCAAGCTGCGCCCGAGCCGCGCGGCCACCGCCTGCGCCACGGCGCGCCCCATCGGGACCGAGCCGGTGGCCGACACCAGCGGCACCAGCGGGCTCGCGGCGAGCTCGCGCCCGCACGCGGCGTCGCCGATCACCACCTGCGAGAGGCCCACGGGCGCCTCCTCGAAGCCGGCGATCACCTCGTTCACGAGCTCGCCCACGGCGAGCCCGCAGAGCGGCGTCTTCTCGGACGGCTTCCACACCACCGCGTCGCCGCACACGAACGCGAGCATCGCGTTC
>CAYMQR010000606.1:0-3252 GCA_964392195.1 uncultured bacterium
ACCCACCGCGACCCGGTCGAGGTGGTCGGCTCCAACGTCGACATGATGCTGCACACCGGCGGCGCGATGCTCACCGACGGCCCGTGGGCCGAATACGCGACGAGCATATGGCGCGACATCCCGCGCAAGATGGTGAGCGCGATGATGGACTTCCGGCGCCGCCGTCCCGAGGTGCGCTTCCACGACTTCCGCTACCACGAGTTCATGGCCGACCCGATCGGCCAGGTCCGCGCCATGTACCGCTCGTTCGGCGACGAGCTCTCTGCCGAGGCGGAGAGCGCGATGCGCGCGCACCTCGCCTCGAGCCCGCAGGGGAAGTGGGGCAAGCACCGCTACGACCCGGCCGAGCTCGGGCTGAACGCGGACGCCATCCGCGACGACTTCCGCGACTACATCGAGCGCTTCGAGCTACCGAGCGGCGGCGCGGCGCGCCGCTGAGCGTGCGCCCGCCTCAGGAGGACCCCATGGCCGACGAGAGCGCGGACGCCGTCGCGAGCGTGCCGCGGCCCCGCTTCGCGAGCATCTACACCGACGGCGACGACCAGACCGAGGCGGTGCGGATCCACGACCTCGTCTACCAGTCTCACGGCGCGACCTGCGCCTACCTGGTCGCCACGCCAGGCGGGAACGTGCTGATCAACACCGGTCTCCCCCACGAGGCGCACCGCCACAAGCGCTTGTTCGCCGCCGCGGCGCCCGGCCCGATCACCCACATCGTCATCACCCAGGGGCACTTCGACCACATCGGCGGCGTCAACGTGCTGCGCGAGCCCGCCACCGAGATCGTCGCGCACCGCGACTTCGCGAAGCTCCAGGACTACCAGAAGCGCTTCGCGGGCTTCCGCATGCCGCGCAACCTGGTGTTCTTCGCGCCGCTCATCCACAAGGCGATCGAGTCGCTCTCCGCCGCGGCTGCGCGGAACGAGACCCACCCGAGCCTCGACGTGACGCCCACGGTGCTGGTCGACGACCATCACGCCTTCGAGGTCGGCGGCGTGCGCTTCGAGCTCTACGCGGTGCCGGGCGGCGAGACCACCGACTCGATGGTGGTCTGGCTGCCGGCGCAGCGCATCGCCTTCATCAGCAACATGCTGGGGCCGCTCTTCCCCCACTTCCCCAACCTCGTCACGCTGCGCGGCGACTTCATGCGCTCGGCGCTCGATTACCTCGACTCGCTGGCGCGGCTCAGGGCGCTCGAGCCCGAGATGCTGGTGTCCGGCCACTACGAGCCGATCCGCGGCCGTGACGCGATCGCCCGCGCCCTCGACGACCTGCGCGACGCGGTCCGCCACGTCCACGACGCCACCGTCGACGGCATGAACGAGGGCAAGGACGTCCACACGCTGATGCGCGAGGTGCGCCTGCCGCCGCACGTCGACGTGGGCCAGGGCTACGGCAAGGTGTCGTGGTGCGTGCGCGCGATCTGGGAGCACTACCAGGGCTGGTTCCACTACGACTCGACCACCAGCCTGTACCCGCTGCCGGCGCGGGCGATGTACGGCGAGCTCGCGTCGCTCGCCGGCGGCGCCGCGGCGCTGGTGAGCGCCGCCGAGCGCCACCTCGACGCGGATCGGCCGGTCGAGGCCATCCACTTGCTCGAGGTCGCCCTCTCGAGCGAGCCCGTGCACGCTGGTGCCTTGCGCGCGTGCCTGCGCGCGCACGAGCGGCTGCTGGTCAGGAGCGGCGGCGAGAACTTCTGGGAATGGGGCTGGCTCACCCACCAGCTCCGCGAGATCCGCGCGGCCCTGGACGCCGCCGAGGGAGCCACACCGTGACCGCCACCGATTCCCCGCTCCGGCTCGCGATCGTGGGCTGCGGCGCGATCTCGCGCATGCACCTGAACGCCGTCGAGGCGAACGGCGAGCGCGTGCGCGTCACCGCGGCGGTCGACCTCGACGCCTCGCGCGCCGCCGCGGTCGCCGCCGAGACCGGCGCCACCGCGTACGGCTCGCTCGACGACGCGCTCGCAGCGGGCGGCTTCGACGCGGTGGCGATCCTGCTGCCGCCCGCCCACCACGAGGCGGCCGCGTGCGCCGCCCTCGCCGCCGGCAAGCACGTGCTCGTCGAGAAGCCGATGGCGCTCGACCTCGACGCGTGCGAGCGGATCCTCGCCGCGGCGCGCGCCGCGGGTCGCGTGCTGATGGTCGCCGAGAACGCCCAGTACTGGCCGGAGGTGGTGGCCGCCAAGCGGCTCATCGACGAGGGCGCGATCGGCGAGGTGCTGACCGCGCGCGCCAGCTCGTTCGCGACGCTCATGATCGCCGCGTCGTTCTACGAGGGCGACGACCCGTGGCGCTTCCGCAAGGGCGCCGCGGGCGGCGGCGTGGTCCTCGACATCGGCTCGCACTGGCTGCGCCCGCTGACGATGTTCATGGGCGAGGTCGACGAGGTGGTGGCGGTCCTCGACCGCCCGCTCGCGCGGATGGAGGGTGAGTCCCTGGCGCGCGCCCTGCTGCGCTTTCGCTCCGGCCGCAGCGCGTCCTTCGAGGTGATGCTCCTCGACGGGATGATCGGCATGGACGCGTTCTTCCGCGTCATCGGCACGCGCGGCGAGATCGTCATCGACGCCGACATGGGCGGGCGCGTGCAGCTCTTCAACGAGCAGTGCTTCGGCGAGTCGGTGGGCGGCGACGGGCTCGGCTACATGGAGTCGTACGCGCCGCAGCTGCGCGACTTCGTCGCGGCGTGCCTCGACGGCACCGCGCTGGCGGCGGGGCCGGAGGTGGCGCTCGGCGAGCTGCGCGCGGCGCTCGCGATGTACCGCTCGGCCGAGAGCGGGCGCTGGGAGAAGGTGTGGTGAGCGCGGTGGACGGCGGGGGGAACCGATGAGCGCGGCGAACGACCGATCGATCCTGAGCTTCGACTTCACCGGCCGCGCGGTGCTGGTCACCGGCGGCACCAGCGGCATCGGCGCGGCGATCGCCGCCGCGTTCGCGGCCGCCGGCGCCGACGTCACCATCACCGGCACCCGCGCCGCCGCCAGTGACTACGACGCCGACCTGTCGCGCTTCGCCTACCGCACCCTCGATACCCGCGAGCCGGCGGCGATCGAGGCCGTCGCCGCGGGGATCGAGCGTCTCGACGTGCTGGTGAACAACGCCGGCGCCAACCTGCCGGGCTTCCGCAGCGAGTGGGAGCCCGAGGTCTTCGAGGAGACGCTCCGCATCAACCTCACCGGCGCCTTCCGGCTCGCGCTCGCGGTCAAGGAGCGGCTCGCCGCGAGCGCGCTGCCGGGCGGCGCGAGCGTGGTCA
>CAYMQR010000607.1:0-3243 GCA_964392195.1 uncultured bacterium
GTGACCAGAAGTGGTGCTCCTCGCCGTCGATCGCGAGCTCGATGCGGTGCTCGAACGCGATCCCGCGCACCTGTGGCGACGTTTTGATGAACTCGTTCACGCGCGCCGCCACCTCGGCGGGGGCGAGCGGCGAGCGCATCACGAATCGCGGGCGGGGACGCGGGCGGGGCTTGGCGCGGCTGATCATGGGGGGCCTCCGGAGTCGCCGAGTTTACGGAACATCGGTCCTCGTTTGCACGACGCACCGCTCACCGGTGCACCCACACCTCCATGTTGGAGCGCCCGCGGTTGGCCCACGCGTAGTACGGGATCGCGGTGTACGGCGTGCCTCCGTCGCGGGTCGAGCCCCGCAGCGTCACCACGCCGCCGAGGAGCGCGGGCGCGGGCGCCGCGAGCGGTGCCTCCGTGCCGATCCGCACCGCGTGCACGTCGAAGGCGTTGTCCTTGTCCTCGAGCGCGTACACGACGGGCCCGCGTACCAGCGCCACGCGCCCCTGGTTGGCGATCACCTCGGGCGGCGGCTCGACGACCCGGCTCTCGAGACCGAAGCGCGCGTAGATCGTGTCGCCGCGCTTCCAGCGGCGCTCGATGCGCACGTAGCTCGACGGCGCTGCGTCGGTGCCGTCCGCCACCACCTCGCCGTCGACGCGGATCTCGGCGCCGCTCGCCCACGCCGGAACGCGCAGCAGGATCGCCGCGTCGAGCGGCTTCGCGACGTCGACCGCGATCCCCACGTCGCCGTCCCACGGCAGCCCGCTCGTCATCGTGAGCGCCATCTCGGCGCCGCCCGGCATCGCGAGCGTGGCGCGGCTGCCCACGTATTGATTCACCCACACCTCGCGCCCGCGCTGCGCGTAGAGGAACCGCTGCAGCGACGAGATCGTGCGCGCCAGGTTCGACGGGCAGCACGACACCGGGTACCACGGCTGGCGCTCGCGCGAGCCGTCGTCGGTGAGCGGGTTCTCGTAGAAGTAGTGGGTGCCGTCGAGCGAGAGGCCGGCGAGCAAGCCGCTGTAGAGCGTGCGCTCCATCTGGTCGGCGTAGCGCGCGTCGCCGGTGGCGAGCAGCATCCGCCACGAGAAGAGGAACGAGCCGATCGCGGCGCAGCTCTCGGCGTACGACTCGTTGGGCAGCTCGTAGTCCTCGCCGAACCCCTCGATGAAGGGCAGCGAGCCCATGCCGCCGGTCAGGTAGGTGCGGCGCGCGATGGTGTTGTCCCACAGCGTCGTGAGCGCGCCCAGGAGAGCGGCGTCGGGGCGCTCGAGGTGGAGCGCCGCGGCGCCTGCGTAGAGGTACATGGCCCGCACCGCGTGGCCCTCGGCGACGGAGGTCTCGAGCAGCGGCAGGCGGTTCTGGAAGTAAGCACCCGAGTAGAAGCTCTGCACGGTGCGCAGCGCGATGGGCGGCGTGGACGCGGCCGCGCTCGGCACGGCGACGTCCGCCGCGGCGCCGGCCGCGCGGTACGGCGCGCGTTTCAGCTCGGCGAGCGCGTTGATCGCCGCGTAGTTCACGAGGTCGGCGGCGATCTCGGCGTGGTAGCCGGGGAAGTGGCCGCGCTTTTCCACGAAGAAGCGCGCCAGGTCGAGGTAGCGCGGGTCGCGGGTGTGCTGGAAGAGCTTGACCAGCGCGAGCTCGAGCTCCTCGTGGCCGGGGACGTGCTCGTTCTTGCCGGGGCCGAAGGTGGCGTCGACGAGGTCGGCGAAGCGGATCGCGGGCGCCAGCAGCGCGTCGCTGCCGGTCGCCTGCTGGTGGGCGATGCCCGCCTCGATGAGGTGCCCCACGCAGTAGAGCTCGTGGGTCATCCACGGGATCGACCAGCGCCGCTCGGGAGCGATGGTTTGATAGAACGTGTAGAGGTAGCCGCCCGGCTCCTGCGCCTTGCCGATCAGCCGGACCAGCTCGTCGACCTTCGCGCGCAGCGCGCCGTCCTCGGGGTGGAGGGCGAGCTGGTAGGACGCGGCCTCGAGCCACTTGTAGACGTCCGAGTCGTCGAACTCGAACCCCTCGTGGACGCCGCGCTTCTCGCCCGCGGTGACGCGGAAGTTGTCGACGCGGTGGTGGGACTCGAGCTGGAGATACTGGTCGGGCAGCGTGACGGTGCGGATCTGCTCGCGCCGCGGGCTCCAGAACGGGTCGTCGATCTCGACCGTGCGCGCCGAGGTGGTGGCGCCCTCGACCTCGGCGAGTGCCGTGGCGGGCGCGCCGTCCGCGGCGGGGCCGGAGCCCGACGCACAGCCGCTCGCGAGCGCGACCGCAAAGAAGGCCGCGGCGAGGGTCGACGAGCGTGTCATGGCGGTTTCCTTCTACCTTGCGCGGGGCCGGCCGGCGACCGTCGTCGATGCTGTGGGCGCGGGCGAGCTGACGCTCGCCCCTACACACCCACGGGTTTGCCGGGAGCATGTAGGGGCGTGCGTCAGCCCGCCCGGGATCGGGGCGCGGGTCAGGGGCGTTCGCCGGCGCCCAGGCCCGCTCGCGTGACGATCGCGAAATCGGCGGGGTAGAGTGGATGGGTTCGGAGATCGTCCCCGCATGAACCACGTCGTCCTCTTCTTCCCCGATCATCACGACACCCGCCGCGCCGGGCGCTTCCAGGATCGCCAGATCCTGCCGCTCGGCACCCTCGCGATCGCCACCCCGCTCACCGCCGCCGGCTTCTCGGTCGAGATCATCGACCAGCGAGTGAACGAGGACTGGCCCGCGAAGCTGCGCGCCGCGCTGGCGCGGAAGCCGGTCTTCCTCGGCGTGTCGTCGATGACCGGGGTGCAGATCAAGGGCGGGCTCCAGGCGTCGCGGATCTGCAAGGAAGTGGCGCCCGAGGTGCCGGTGGTGTGGGGCGGGGTGCACCCGAGCCTGCTCGCCGACCAGACGCTCGCGCACCCCGACGTGGACATCGTGGTGATCGGCGAGGGCGACGCCACCGCGCCGGATCTGGCGAAGGCGCTGGTCGAGGGGCGCTCGCTCGAGAGCGTGGACGGGATCGGCTTCAAGAAGGGCGGCGCCCCGGTGAAGAACCGGCCGCGCGCGCTGCTCGAGGTCGAGAAGCTGCCGTCGATCGACTACACGCTGATCCCGAACATCGACGCCTACAAGGTCACGGCCTTCTACACCGGCAAGGCGTCGCTCGCGTACCAGTCGAGCCGCGGCTGCGCCCACCCGTGCGGCTACTGCTACAACCTCGAGTTCAACGACATGCGCTTCCGCTCGCGCTCGCCGGCGCGGGTGGTGGACGAGATCGAGAGCCTG
>CAYMQR010000608.1:0-3229 GCA_964392195.1 uncultured bacterium
ATCGGCCTCTCCTTTCGATCGGACCTGCTCGCGTCCGTCGCTCGCGGTTAGCGGCAGGCTCGGGTTTCCTGGATGATAGGCCACCCTCGTGGCCACCGTGTGCAGAGCGTCGTTCGGGAGCGCGCGCGGCCGGCGAAAGGTTCGACCGCGTCCATGACCGCCTCTGAACGCCGCCCCCGCTGGCTGGTCCCGCTCGTGGCCGGCACTGTCGTGGCGCTGGTGGCGGCGGGCTCGCTCGCGATCGCGCGGGTGGGCACGGCGCGTCGCGCCGAGGACGCGCTCACCGCGCACGCCGCCCCGGCCGCGCGCCGCATCGAGCTCACCGCCGAAGCCCTCGACGCGCTCACCCGCGAACGAGCCAAGCAGACCGGCAGCCCTCCGAGCCCCGCGCTCCGCGAGCTGGCGCTGCGTGACCACGTCGATCGCGAGGTGCTCTACCGCGAGGCCGAGGCGCTCGATCTCGGCCGCGACGACGTGATCGTGAAGCGGCGCCTGACCCAGAAGATGGAGGCGCTGCTCGACGCCGCGGTGCCCACCGCCGAGCCCACCGACGCCGAGGTCAGCGCGTGGTTCTGGGCGCACACCGCCGAGCTCGAGCGGCCCGCGAAGGTCAGCTTCACGCACGTCTTCTTCCGCCGGGAGCGCATCGACGGCGACCTCGAGCACGTCGCCGCCGAGGCGATCGCATCGCTCGAGGGCGGCGCGGCGCCGTCCTCGATGGGTGACCCGTTCGTGCGCGGCAGCACGTTCGCCTCACGCTCGCGCGACGAGCTCGCGAACGTCTTCGGCGCCGACTTCGCGGCGCGGGTGATCGAGGTCCCCGAGAAGCGCTGGTCCGGCCCGATCCCGTCGAGCTTCGGCTGGCACCTGGTGCGGATCGACGCCCGCGAGGGGGCGCACCTCCCCGAGATCGCCGAGGTGCGGCCGCGGATCGTCGCGGCGCTCGTGAGTGAGCGGCGCGAGCGGGCGCGCCGCGAGACCCTCGACCGACTGCGCAGCCAGTACGAGATCGTGACGCCGCCATGAGAAATTGCCCGAACGCCGAGCTCGGCCGCGCCGTGGACGGCCGCGAGGGACCGCGGCCCTCCAGCTGGAGGGTCGCGATCCTTCGCGACCGCGACTGGCGTTCCTTGGCGGTGGCGCTCGCGCTCGCCGCCGCGTGCTCGAACGATGGCGGCTCGAAGCCGAGCGCGGCGCCGCCGTTCGAGCGCACCGAGACCCGCGAGGCGTGCGGCGACTTCGACGCGCTCAAGCGCCCGCTCTTCGGCGACCTCCACGTCCACACCGCGCTCTCCTTCGACTCGCACATCTGGGACAACCGCAACCTCCCCGAGGACGCCTACCGCTTCGGGCGTGGCGAGGCGATCCAGCTCGAGCCCCTCGACGAGAACGGCCGCGGCACCCGCCAGGTCCAGCTCGCGAGGCCGCTCGACTTCATGGCCGACACCGACCACGCCGAGCTCTTCGCCGAGGTGCAGGCGTGCATCGATCCGGCGTCGAAGGTCTACGACACCGACCGCTGCGTCGTGTTCCGCGCCGGCGACACCTCGAGCACCGTGGCGTGGGGCATGTCGCTCGCGCCCACCGCGCCCGAGCGCTTCCCGGCGGTGTGCGGCAAGGACGGCATCGACTGCGCCGCGGCCGCGGGCGACGTGTGGCAGAGCGTCCAGCAGGCCGCGGAGCAGTACTACGACCGCAGCGCCGCGTGCCGCTTCACCACCTTCGTCGGCTACGAGTGGAGCGGCGCCAACAGCCTCTCCAGCATCCACCGCAACGTGATCTTCCGGAACGCCACGGTGCCGCCGCTACCGATCACGCACTTCGAGCAGCCGCTGCCCGAGGGGCTGTGGGGCGCGCTCGCCAGCGAGTGCCTCGACGCCGGCACGGGCTGCGACGTGCTGGCGATCCCGCACAACTCGAACCTCTCGAACGGCCGGATCTTCTCCGTCGACTACCTCGGGCTCACCGACATCGAGGACCAGCGCAGCCAGGCGAAGGCGCGAGCCCGCGTCGAGCCGCTCGTCGAGGTGTTCCAGCACAAGGGCGAGAGCGAGTGCTCGAACCACTTCCCGTTCCCGGGGCTGATCGGCGAGCCCGACGAGCTCTGTAGCTTCGAGGAGCAGCGGCCGGTGGCCGAGAGCTGCGGCGAGGGGACCGGCAGCGGCGGCGTCATCGGCTCGGGCAACGGCTGCGTGTCGTACCGCGACTTCCTGCGCGGCGCCTTGCTCGAGGGCCTGCAGGAGGAGATGCGGCTGGGCGTGAACCCGTTCCGCCTCGGCGTGATCGCCAGCACCGACACCCACAACGCCACCGCGGGCGCCGCGGAAGAGGCCGGCTGGCAGGGCCACTCGGGCGACCAGGAAGACACCCCCGTGAAGCGCCTCACTCCCGCCGGGCTCCTGCCGGGCGGACTCGCCAACAACCCCGGCGGGCTGGCGGGCGTGTGGGCCGAGGAGAACTCCCGCGACGCGATCTTCACCGCGCTCTCGCGGCGCGAGACCTTCGGCACCAGCGGGCCGCGGATCGCGCCGCGGTTCTTCGGCGGCTGGCGCTACTCCGGCGACCTCTGCAACGACCCCGAGCTGGTGCGGATCGGCTACCGCGACGGCGTGCCGATGGGCGGCGACCTGCCGGCGAGGCCGGACGGCGCGCGCGCGCCGGTGTTCGTGGTGGCGGCGCTGCGCGACCCCGACTTCGCTGGACACCCGGGCGTGCCGCTGCAGCGCGCGCAGATCGTGAAGGGCTGGCTCGATCCGGACGGCACTCCTCACGAGGCGGTGTTCGACGTCGCCGGCGACGCCGGCAACGGCGCGAGCGTCGACCTCGACAGCTGCGAGCCGCGCGGCACCGGCTTCGACGACCTGTGCAGCGTGTGGACCGACCCCACCTTCGACGCGAGCCAGCACGCCTACTACTACGCGCGGATCCTCGAGAACCCGACCTGCCGCTGGAGCACCCGCGAGTGCCTGGCGCTCGCCCCCGAGGAGCGCCCGCCCGCGTGCACCGATCCCGCGATCGCCAGGACCGGCCAGGAGCGCGCCTGGACCTCGCCGATCTGGTACACGCCGTGAGCTGACTCGTCCGTCAGCCGAACACGTCGGACACGATCTCGTCCCAGGTCGTGACACGCGGATCGTCAGACCCGACCAGAGCGACGAGCTTGCTGCGAACGAAGGCGCGATCGAGCGCGTCGCCCGGATCGCGCAGGACCGCCTCGACGTCGGCGAGG
>CAYMQR010000609.1:0-3223 GCA_964392195.1 uncultured bacterium
CCTGGCGGTCGCCCCTACGAGCTGCATCGACCCGATCCTGCGCGCGATCAGGCGCTGACGGCGTCGGCTTCGAGCGGGAGCTCGTCGTCGAGCGCTGACGCGCTCTCGCCGCAGCCTTCGTCGAAGCTGGCGCGGAGCAGCGTGTCGAGCTTGATCACCCGCGCCGCCGCCGCGTCGATCGCGAGCACGTCGAGGATCTCCTTCGGCTTCGCGGTGCGTCCCTCGACGCAGCGGGTGGTGAGGTCGAGCGAGACCACGCCCGCGGCGGTGCGGCTCACCGCCAGCGTCCCGATGGTGCCGCGGATGCAGAGCTTCACGCGCGCCTTCTGGCCCTTCGACTTGGCGAGGCGCTCGACCACCAGGCTGCTCGAGCCCATCACGCTCGCGACCCGCTCCTCGAGGTCGGCCGGCGCGGCACCCTCGTTGACCTCGATCCGGTACACGAAGCCCTCGACCTGGCACTGCAGCGAGGGCGCGCGCCGCGGCACCTCGCGGACCTCGTACACCTGGAACCCGAGCGGTAGCACCGCACGCACCGCGTCCGCGACGCCGTCCACGCACACGCTCTGCGCGAGCAGCACGTCGAGCCAGTCGCCGCGCGACTCCTCGCCGACCGGCGGCGCCGTCGAGAACGCCACCCGCGCGTGGGCGTGGAAGCCCTGCGAGTAGGCGAGCGGCAGCCGCGCGCGCCGGAGCGCGCGGATCCACACGTTCATGGTCTCGAGGTGCGAGAGGAAACGCGCCTCGCCCTCGCGGCCGATCTTGAGCCACAGCCGCTGCACGGGGTCCGGCTCGATCGGCCGCGCCGTCTCGCGCGGCGCGGGCGTGAACGTGGTCTCTTCCTTGGCGCCGGCGCGCGAGTTGCGGAGCATGTGCAGGCAGAGGTCGCGCTCGCGATCGATCACGCCGCACTGGTGGCACTTCGCCGAGCGGCAGTCGCCCGCGTACTGGAGCTCGGCGGCGCGCTTCCAGTCCTCCTGGAACCACTCCTTCGGGATCAGTACGTCGAGGTGGTCCCACGGCAGGCGCTCGTCGAGGTCGCGCTCGCGCAGTGACTCGTTGGCGTCGTAGCCGGTCTCGGCGAGCGCGTCCTTCCAGATCGCGAAGTTCCGGAACTCGTCCCACGCGTCGAAGCGCGCCCCCTTCCGGAAGGCGGCCTCGATCACGCTCGCGACGCGCCGGTCGGCGCGCGAGATCAGACCCTCGAGGAAGGTCTCCTCGGGGTTGTGGCGGCCGAACTTGACCGCCGGGTGCGCGCGGAACTGATCGAGCAGGCGGCGCTGCTTCTTCTCGCACTCCTCGACGGTGATCTGGCGCGCCCACTGGAACGGCGTGAACGGCTTGGGCACGAACGTGGATACGCCGGTGTTGATGCGCGCCTTGCGGTTGATGGATCGGCCGCGCTTGAGCGTGCGGACGGTGAGGTCCGCGATCGCGTCCACGTCCTCGTCGCGCTCGGTGGGCAGCCCGATCATGAAGTAGAGCTTCACGTGGTCCCAGCCCTTGTCGTAGACGGCCGCGGACATGCCGAGCAGCTCTTCGTCGGGGATCCACTTGTTGATGAGCGCGCGCAGCCGCGGGCTCGCCGCCTCGGGCGCGAACGTGAGGCCGCTGCGGCGATAGCCGGCGACGCGGTCGGCGAGGTCCACCGAGAACGAGTCGAGGCGCAGCGACGGCAGCGACACCGACACGTGGTCCTGCTCGGCGCGCGCCGCGCTCTGCTCGACGAGCGTGCGCACCCGCGAGTAGTCGCACGTCGAGAGCGAGACCAGCGACACCTCTTCGTAGCCGGTGGCCGCGAGGGTGCGCTCCATCAGCTCGCCCACGTTCACCAGGCTGCGCTCGCGCACCGGGCGGGTGATCATGCCGGCCTGGCAGAAGCGGCAGCCCTGGGTGCAGCCGCGCAGGACCTCGAGGCTGGCGCGATCGTGGACCTGCTTGGTGAACGGCACGATGTAGCTGGTGGGGAAGGTGGCGCCGTCGAGGTCGCGGGTGGTGCGCTTCACGACCTTGGGCGCGTCGAGCGCCGGCACCACGCGCCCGTCGGCGAGCGTGTCCATCGGGTAGAGCGCGGGGACGTAGACGCCCTCGATCCGGGCGAGCTCGGCGAGCTTCTCGGCGCGCGGCCGGCCGCGCACGCGCCTGAGCGCGTCGGCGACCTCGATCACCACGTCCTCGCCGTCGCCGATCACGAAGAAGTCCATGAACGGGGCGAGCGGCTCGGGGTTGAACACCGCGGGGCCGCCCGCGAACGTGAGCGGGTGGTGGTCGGCGCGATCCGCCGTCCGAAGCGGCAGCCCGGCGAGGTCGATCACGTTCAGGATGTTGGTGTAGGTGAGTTCGGTCTGGAGGGTGAAGCCGAGCCCGTCGAAGGCGGCGAGCTCGTCCTTCGACTCCCACGCGAAGAGCGGCAGCTCGCGGGCACGCAGCTCCTTCTCCAGGTCGAGGGCGGGGGCGTAAGCGCGCTCGGCCCAGCACCACTCGAGCCGGTTCAGGATCACGTACAGGATGTGGAGGCCGAGGTTGCCGAGGCCGAGGTCGTAGAGGTCCGGGAAGATCAGCGCGATCCGCGCCTCGATCCGCCCGGCGGCCAAGGCGTCGTCCTTGTGGGTGGTGTTGAGCTCGTTTCCGAGGTACCGCGAGGGCTTCTCGACGATCGGCAGAAGCTCGCTCTCGAGCCGCTCGCGGAGGTTCCGTGTCACTCGGTCGACGCTCATTCGCACTCTCGGGAGGTGGTCCGGCTCCGTTCGCCGGCGGGCCACGCTGCTGGCGGTCGTCGGGCGGTCCCCGTCCTACGGGGGGATGACGACGGCCTTCGATTCTTCGAGATGGGCCACCAACCAAGCCTCGGGCGGCTCGAAGTGCCCGCAACCTAACCAACCGCCGCGAGCTTCGGCCAACCGCCGCGACCGTGACGCCGCGGCAACCACGCGGTGACGAGCCCGGCTGGAGGCCGGCCGCCTCAAGGGCCGGCCCAACCCAACCCCGGGCCCGACTGTGTCGGGCCGCGTCGGCACCGCCGCGGCGGACCGCGCCCCCGCCTGGAGGGCGGCCGCGTCGTCGGCCGCCCCAACCGAACCCTGGGTTCGCGACGAAGCAGGGGCGACGCCCCGTGACCCTCCAGGTGGGTTGATCCGGTCGAGGGGCCGCTCGGGCGTATTCTGTAAAGCAATTGCTATACAAAATCGTAAAGCTGATGCTCTACAAATTTGTACGGCTGATG
>CAYMQR010000610.1:0-3176 GCA_964392195.1 uncultured bacterium
GACGCGCCGATCCTGGTGCTGGACGAGGCGACCAGCCAGGTCGACTCGCGCACCGAGCACGTCATCAAGCGCGCCACGGACCGCCTGATGGAGGGCCGCACGGTGCTGATCATCGCGCACCGGCTCGCCACCTTGCGGGACGTCGATCGCATCCTGGTGCTCTCCCACGGGGAGCTCAAGGAGCAGGGCCGGCACGAGGAGCTGCTCGCCCGCGACGGGCTCTACGCGCGTTACTTCCGGCTCCAGTTCGGCGGCGGAGGCTTCGACTTGTCGGCGCGCGCTTCTTCCGCCAAGCCACCACCCGAGATCACCCTTCCCGAGGTCCCGAGCGAACGAGGGGACGATGGCTGACTCACCGATCGAAGCGCGCTTCCGGCTCGAGCCCGCGGCACTCGCGCCCAGCGTCGACGCCGAGGCCCTCGGCTTCCTCGACACCCGCGAGCTCGAGCCGCTCGACGGTCCGGTCGGCCAGGACCGGGCGCTCGAGGCGCTCGACTTCGGGCTGCGCATGCGCGACTCGGGGTTCAACGTGTTCGCGTCCGGGCCGATGGGCACCGGCAAGTGGTCGATCGTGATGGAGCGCGTCCGGGCGCTCGCCCGCGAGCGCCCGGCGCCCGCGGACTGGTGCTACGTCCACAACGTCCAGGACGCGTCGCGGCCGCGCTGCCTGCGCTTCCCGGCCGGGCAGGGGCGCGCGTTCAAGACCGCGATCGGCTCGCTGGTCGAGATGCTCAAGCGCGAGCTGCCGCTCGCCTTCGAGAGCTCCAAGTACATCGAGGGGCGGGCGCGGCTGCTCGAGGAGTTCGGCGCGCGCAAGAAGGAGGAGTTCCGCGCCGTCGCCGAGCTCGCGCGCTCGCGCGGCTTCGGCTTCGAGGAGGAGCCGATCGGCTTCTCGCTCTTCCCCCTCAAGGACGGCCGCCCCATGACCGACGAGGAGCGCGCCGCGCTCACGCCGGAGGAGCGCGCGGGCTTCACCGCCAAGCTCAAGGAGATCGAGAGCAAGATCCGCGAGCTGCAGTCGAACGCCCACGCCATCGACCACGAGGCCGAGCGCACGCTGCGGGAGCTCGACCACGCGGTGGTGCGCCAGCTCATGCAGCCGCGCCTCGACTCGCTGCGCCAGCAGTACGCCGCGCTGCCGGACGTGCTCGATCATCTGGGCCAGCTCGCCGCCGACGTCGAACAGAGCTATCGCGACTTCGTGAAGCGCGAGCCGCAGCAGGTGCTGCCCGGGATCGAGATGCCGGGCAAGCAGGCTGACCTTTCGCACTATCAGGTCAACCTGGTGGTCGAGCACCCCGCCGACGGCGGCGCGCCGGTGATCGAGGAGTCGCACCCGACCTACGCGAACCTCATCGGCAAGATCGAGCGCCGCTCGCAGTTCGGCGTGATGTTCAGCGAGCTCGCCGACGTCAAGGCGGGAGCCTGCGCGCAGGCGAACGGCGGCTTCCTGGTGCTGAACGCCATGGAGGTGCTGCGCCAGCCGTTCGCGTGGGAGGCGCTCCGGCGCGTCATCAAGACCCGCGAGCTCACCATCGAGGACCCGTCCGAGTTCGTCGGCTTCACGACCTCCGCGCTGCGCCCGCAGCCGATGCCGGTCGAGCTCAAGGTGGTGCTCCTCGGCCCGCCGATGCTCTACCAGCTGCTGCTCACCCACGACGAGGAGTTCCACAAGATCTTCAAGGTGAAGGCCGACTTCGAGCCGGACGTCGAGCGCAGCCCCGAGCACGACCTCGAGTACGCGCGCTGGATCGCGCGGGTGGTGCGGGACGAGGGGCTGCCGCACTTCGAGGCGTCGGCGGTGGCGGTGCTCATCCGCCAGGCGATGCGCCTCGCGGAGCGCAACGACCGGTTGTCGCTGCGCCGCAACTTCCTCGCCGACGTGGTGCGCGAGGCGGCGTTCTGGGCGCGCGAGGCGCACCGCGAACGGGTCGCGGCCGAGGACGTCGAGAGCGCCATCGCCCGCAAGCGGCGGCGCTCGGGCTTCCCCGAGCAATGGGTGCAGGACGAGATCCAGGAAGGCACGCTCATGGTGGACGTGAGCGGCGCGGTGGTGGGCCAGGTGAACGGGCTCTCGGTCCACCTCCTCGGCGACACCTCGTTCGGGCGGCCGTCGCGGATCACCGCGCGCACCTACGTCGGCACCAAGGGCGTGATCGACATCCAGCGCGAGGTCGAGCTGGCCGGCAGCATCCACTCGAAGGGCGTCATGACGCTGGCGGGCTACCTGGCGGGGCGCTTCGCCAGCTCGCATCCGTTCGCGCTCAGCGCCACGCTGTCGTTCGAGCAGGCGTATTCGGAGATCGAGGGCGACAGCGCGGCGTGCGCCGAGCTCGCCGCGATCCTCTCGAGCCTGGCCGAGGTGCCGATCCGCCAGAACCTCGCCATCACCGGCTCGGTGAACCAGCTCGGCGAGGTCCAGCCGATCGGCGGCGCGAACGAGAAGGTCGAGGGCTTCTTCGAGACGTGCCGCCGGCGCGGCCTCAGCGGAGACCAGGGCGTGGTGCTGCCGCGCCGCAACGTGCGCCACCTGGGGCTGCGCCCGGAGGTGGTCGAGGCGGTCGCGGCCGGCCGGTTCCACGTCTACGCCGTCGATCGGGTGGAGGACGCTCTCGCGCTGCTCACGGGTGTTCCTGCCGGAGAGCGCCAGCCCGACGGGAGCTATCCCGAGGGCACGCTCTACGCGCGGGTCGCGAAGCGGCTCGACGAGCTCGCGAAGATCGTGATGCGCGAGTCCGACAAGGGCGGCGCCGCCACGCACGGGGAGGGAAAGCCATGAGCGCCACGCTCGAGGCGATACCGATCGCCAAGCCGGAGGACGTCAACGTCATCGTCGGCCAGTCGCACTTCATCAAGACCGTCGAGGACCTCCACGAGGCGCTCGCCGGCAGCGGGCCGGGCATCCGCTTCGGGGTGGCGTTCTGCGAGGCCTCGGGGCCGTGCCTGATCCGCCTGAGCGGCAACGACCCGGCGCTGGTGGCGCTGGCGCGGGACGCGGCCTCCGCGATCGGCGCCGGGCACAGCTTCGTGGTGTTCCTGCGCGGTGCCTTCCCGATCCAGGTGCTGCGCGCGATCCGCGAGGTGCCCGAGGTTTGCTCGATCCTGTGCGCCACCGCCAACGACCTCGAGGTGCTGGTCGCGAGCACGGCGCGCGGGCGCGGCATCGTGGGCGTGGT
>CAYMQR010000611.1:0-3172 GCA_964392195.1 uncultured bacterium
CGCTACCGTGAGCCGCGCCTTCCCCCGCCGCGCCACCCGCACCGCCGTTGACGTCCATCCGCTTCAGCATCGTGGTGCCGGTGTTCGACGCCGCCGGCTTCGTGGGCGCGCTCCTCGACTCGATCCCGTGCCCGCCGCCGGCGGGCTTCGAGGTGATCGTGGTCGACGACCACTCGCGCGACGCGACCCTCGCGGTGATCGAGCGCCACGCGCTGCGCCCGTGGCTCGCGCTTCTCCAGACCCCGCGCAACTCGGGCCCGGCGGCGGCGCGGAACCTGGGCGCGGCGCGCGCGAGCGGCCGCTTCCTGCTCTTCCTCGACGCCGACGTGGCGCTGTTGCCGGACACGCTCGCGAAGGTCGAGCGCTACGTCGACCAGCACCCCGAGGTGCGCTGCGCGAGCGGGCTCGACGCGCCGGCGAGCGGGGCGCCTGGCTGGGTCCCCGGGTTCCACGCGCTGTGGGCGCACCACACGCTGGACCGCTTGCCGGAGGGCGCCGCGGCGTCGGCGTGGAACCCGCGCAACGGCCTCCTCGAGCGCGCGCTCTTCGAGGAGCTCGGCGGCTTCGACACCCGCTACAAGCGCGCCGACGTCGAGGACTACGCGCTGTCGCGCAAGATCGCGGTGCGCACCCCGATCCGCTTCACCCGCGCTCTCGAGGTCGTGCACCGCTTCGGCGGGCTCCGCACCAGCACCGCGGCGTACTTCCGGCGCTCGGCTTACTGGGTGCGGCTCGCCGCCGAGACCGGCGAGGTGGATCGCACCGGCCACACGCGGGTGGCGAACCTGCCGTCGGTGGCGTGCTCGGCGGCGATCGTGGCGGCGCTCGCGGTCGCGCCGGTGGCGCCGCTCGCGGCACGCGCGATCCCGCTCCTCGTGGCCGTCCAGGCGCTGCTCGCCGCGCCGCTGCTCCGCTACTTCGTGACGCGCGCCGGGCTCGTCCGCGGCGTCGCCTACCTCGGGCTCTTGATCCACTTCCAGGCGGTCGCGGCGCTGGGCGGGGCGGTCGGCGCGGCGCAGGTCGCGCTCGAGCGGCTGCGACACGCGCGGGTCGAAGCGCCACCCCCCGTCGCGGAGGCGGAGCCGTGAAGCCCGCCGCCGCGCTCGATCGCTACGCGCACCTCGCGACCAGCTACCTCGCGTCGTCGCGGGTCTCGTACCTGATCCTCTACGTGACGTCGCGCTGCAACCTGCGCTGCAACATGTGCTTCTACGCCGACTCGCTCAACGCGCCGGGCGGCGACGGGCTCACCCTCGACGAGCTCACGAAGGTGAGCAAGAGCCTGCCCACGCTCATGCAGCTCACGCTGACTGGCGGCGAGCCGTTCCTGCGCGCC
Organism: uncultured bacterium; assembly: GCA_964392195.1. Taxonomy (GTDB): domain Bacteria; phylum JADJOY01; class JADJOY01; order JADJOY01; family JADJOY01; genus JADJOY01. The sequence continues at coordinate 1,337 of CAYMQR010000611.1, forward strand.
GACCTCGCCGAGGTGATCGAGACCTTCTACCGCCACTCGGGGGTGCGCAGCTTCACGATCCCCACCAACGGCGCCTACGTGGAGGCGATGGAGCGGGTCCTCGACCGCGCGCTCGCGTCGTGCCCGGCGGCCACCATCAAGCTCGGCCTCTCGCTCGACGGTCCCGAGGACCTCCACAACGAGATCCGCGGCTCGAAGCGCTCGTTCGACCAGGTCCGCGCCGCGCACGCCATGCTGCGCCGCCTGCAGCGCCGCCACTCGAACCTGATCGTGACGATGGCGGGGGTGATCTCGTCGTTCAACGTGCACCGCGCGCGCGAGCTCGTCGATCTCTTCCTCGCCGAGTTCCCGGCCGACGACCACACCCTCCAGCTCACCCGCGGCATCCCCAAGGACTCCGCCGCCAAGGAGGTGAGCGCCGACGAATACGAGCGCTGCGTCGCCTACCTGGAGGAGCGCCGCGAGGCGATCCGCGCCGCCGCCAACGCACCTACCCACCGCATGGTGCGCAAGCTCACCACCCGCACCCGCCGCATCGTGTCCAAGGCGGCGCGCACCGACGAGTTCCAGGTGCCGTGCGTCGCGGGCACGCGCCTCGCCATCCTCTACGACACCGGCGAGCTCGCGCCGTGCGAGATCCTCGACACCAAGGACGTCGATCCCGCCGTGCGGGCGCGGCTCGGCGGCTTCCGCTACGGCAACGTCCGCGACTTCGACTGCGACGTGCAGCGTGCGGTGTCGAGCCTGCGCGGGCGCGAGATCGCGCGCTGGATCGCCGACACCCGCTGCCGCTGCACGTTCGAGTGCGCGATCGTGGCGAGCATCTTCTACCAGCCGCGCGAGCTGCTGCGGACGCTCGCGACGCCGCTCGGGCCGGTGGCGCCGGGCGGCGCGAGCGCGCCGCTCGCCGAGCCCCGGTGACCGCTCCCGCCTGGTTCGCGCGCGGGGCCGGCGGCGAGGCGCCGCGCTGGCCGAAGCGCCCGCCGGTGCTGACGCCCGAGCAGGCCCGCGCGCGCGAGGAGTTCGTGCGGGTGTGGCACGAGGTCATGCCCGAGCGGCTCGGCTTCATCGAGCGCTTCAACCAGGGCTTCGTGGCGCGGCTGCCCGCGCGAGCGGGCGCGCGCACCCTGGAGGTCGGCCCCGGGCTCGGCGCGCAGGCGCGCTGGCGCGGCGCCAGCCTCGAGGGCTACGTCTGCCTCGAGGAGCGCGCGTCGTTCTGCGAGGTGCTGCGCGGGATCCTGCCGCGCGAGGCGGTCTTCCACGGCGACATCCAGCAGCGCCAGCCGTGGCCCGACGGCCACTTCGAGCGGATCATCGCGATCCACATCCTCGAGCACCTCAGGGACCTGCCCGCGGCGCTCGCCGAGATCGACCGGCTGCTCGCGCCCGGCGGCTGCTTCGACGTCGTGGTCCCCACCGAGGGCGGCCTCGCCTACGCACTCGGCCGCAAGCTCTCGGCGGAGCGGCTCTTCCGCAAGCGCTTCCGCATGGACTACACGCCGATCCGCCAGAACGAGCACGTCAGCACGTTCCCCGAGATCGCCGCCGAGTTGACGCGCGTGTTCCGCACCGAGCGGCGCTCGTTCTACCCGCTCGGGGTGCCGATCCCGACGATCAACCTGTTCGTGGGCTACCGGCTTCAGAAAAGAGCCCCTTCCGGGCGCATCTTGGGGCCGAAAATCCCCTGAAATGCGGGATTCGCTGAAGAGATAGATAGCAAATTGTTGCAGCAGAATCTGGCTGAATGTGTGATATTTGAATGGCGATTGGTGAAGAATTCGGTTAGCAATCTGTTACCAGATCGCCCGGCGCCGCCATCGGGAGTTGAGCGCACCC
>CAYMQR010000612.1:0-3167 GCA_964392195.1 uncultured bacterium
GATCGCCGAGCGCATCCCGGCGGCGCTCGACGAGCTGCTGGCCGCCCTCGAGGCCGCGGGCGGCGCGCGCCGTGGCCGAGGTGCGCGCCCCGCCCGCGGGCTCAGCCGCGGGCCTTCTCGGAGAGGATCGTCGCGCCGGTGACCAGGCCCGCTTCGCCGAGGCCCTGAGCGTACGTGGCGCCGCCGAGCTCGAAGCGGCCGGCGTCGAGCTCGTAGACGCCGGCCTCCACGGCGACCGGCGCCGCCGCGCCGATCGAGCGGATCGGGCCGACCGTGGAGCCGGCCAGCGCGCTCTCCGACCACGTGAACGGACCACCGGGGGCGCCGCTGCTCACCAGCACCGGCCCGGGCGCGCCGGTGTGCGACGCGATCGTGCTGGCGAACGCGATCGAGTCTTCGGGCAGCGGTGGGCCGGGCGCCGCGAGCACCGCCGCGAGCGTCTCGAGGTCGGTGATGGTGCTCGGGTAGTACACCACCACGCGCACCTCGGGGGATCCGCGCTCGAAGCCGCCCGGCGGCAGGTACACGAGCGCGAGCCCGTAGCTGCCGCGTCCGTCGGTGCGGAAGCGCCGCGAGCCGCCCGCGTCGACGAGGTCGTCGACGAAGTCGGCCGCGGCATCCTCGCCCGATTCCGCGGACTCGTCTCCGCCGGGCCGGGCGCGTGGGTTGAACCTCTCGAACACCCACTCTTCCACGCCGTGCACGGTGGAGAGGACCGCGAGCGGCAGGGTACGCGCCAGCTCGCGGACGGTGCGGGCCGCGTCGTGCGTGCGCCCGCCGGGCTCGACCGCGACCGCGGCGATGCCGCGGGTGTTGCGGACCACGATGAGGCCGTCGCCGAAGCTCGGGTAGGTGTAGCCGGTCCGATCGAGCACGCCGGTGCGCGCCGCCTCCCGGTATCCGCTCGGCGACGCGGCGGCGACGACCACCTTCCCGCCGCGGCCGAACAGCACCAGGTGTCCGTCGACGAGGATGAGGCCGCGGCCGCCGGGCTCACGGGACTTCCAGCGCGGCGTGCCGTCCTCGGCCGAGATGCAGGTGAGGAACTCGCCGCTGTAGCCGTACACGAAGCCGTCGTGGGCGACCGGCGCCGCGTAGCTCCCGCGCAGCGCGCGCGTCTCCCAGATCGGCTCGGCCACGAGGCCGTCCGGTCCGCGCACCACGCGCAGCGCCACCGCGCGCGACGCGCCCGGCAGCAGCACGCGGTCGTCGCCGAGAAGCACCGGCCTCGACACCACGCCGGTCTCGGGCGCGATCGACCACAGCGGCGCGCCGGTCTGCGGGTCGAGGCCGCTCACGGTGGAGCGCGTGGCGGTCACGATCTGCCGCACGCCGGCGAGGTCGGCCGTGATCGGCGACGCGTAGTCGGACGGATCGTCGCCGCTCGTCCAGCGGACCTCCCCGGTGTCCTTGGCGAACGCGGTCGTGGAGCGGCCACCCGCGCCACCCGTCTGCACGATCAGCAGGTCGCCCACCACCAGCGGCGAGGTGGCGAACCCGAACTCGGGCGGGGCGGCGCCGAGCTGGTCGCGGAGCTGGACCCGCCACACCTCGGCGCCGTCGTGCAGCCGGAGCGCGACGAGGTCGCCGTGCGGGCCGAGCGCGTAGACGGTGTCCGCGTCGACCAGCGGCGCGCTCTTGGCCCCCCCTTCCGAGCCCCCGGAGGCCGGGAACGCGGCGCCCACCGGGTGAGACCAGAGCGTGGCGCCGGTCGCCACGTCGAGAGCCGACACCACCTCCTGGCCCGCTTCGGTGGACATCGTGACGGCGCGGCCGGCGGCGAGCGCGACTCCCGCGTAGCCGACTCCCAGCGGCCGGGACCACCGCACCGCGAGCGATACCGGCGCGGCGTCGAAGGCACCGCGCGCCGCGGTGGCGATGCCGGAGGACGCGTCCGCGACGAGCGGCGCAGGCGCGGGGCCGGGAGCCGGGACGGCGAGCAGCAACCACAGGTGGAAGAGCCGGAAGGCGGTCTTCAGCGGACCGCGGCCCGGGCCGAGGGCGGAGAGCGGCATCGGGAGCGAGGGGCGAACGAGCGGGGGGCGCGTGGAGGCCGCGCGGGCGGGGGGAGACACGACCTTGCACGCCACGCTCCACACGGCGCGCGCGGCCTCCCTACCGTCGGTCGGTGGCTCGGCCGGCCGCGATCCCGCACGAATCGCGGGGAACACGCGCGCGACCTCCACGACTCTCGCGCGAGCCGCGGACGCGGGCGGCGGGCAGACGCGCTCGCGCGTCTTGCGAAATGCCTCGCCGGTGTGGGAAAGCGCGCGTCGTGCCCGCGCGCGGGTCGCGTGTGGCGAGTGCAACACCGATCGTGGCGGGGTAGGGTCTCGAAGGGTGCGCGCCGGACGGCGCGGCGCGCGGAGGCAGGCGATGAGCGACGACGCGAGCGCGGTGATCGACGCCGACGGCCACCTGGTCGAGGGCATGACCTTCATGGCGGAGGCGCTCGCGCGCTTCGGCGAGCACATGCGCCTCGAGCCGGACGAGGAGAGCGGCGTCGCGCTCTACATCGAGGGGCGCCGCTACCCGCAGTCGAGCGGTCCGGGGCGCGGCGTGTCCACGCAGCACAGCACCTGTCACGAGCGCGGCATCGATCCCAGCTCGGTCGCGGGCGTGCTCGCGGACGCGGCGCGCGAGGGGATCGGCACGATGGTGCTCTACCCGAGCCTGGCGCTCGGCGTGCCGGGCTTCCGCGATCCCGCCTTCGCGCGCGGCTTCGCCGACCACTACAACCGCTTCGCCGCGAGCTGGTGCGCCGAGTCGACGGGCCGGCTGCGGGCGGTGGCGGTGGTGCCGCTCGAGGACGTGCGCGCGTCGGTGGCGATGCTCGCCAGCGCGCGCGAGCTCGGCCTGGTGGGGGTCTGCGTGCCGCCGGCGCTCGCCGAGCGCAACCTCGACCACCCCGATCTCGAGCCGTTCTGGGCGGCCGCCGCCGACCTCGACCTGCCGATCGGCGTCCACGGCGCGCCGGGGCTCCACCTGCCGAAGCTCGGAGTGGACCGCTTCACCAACTACATCCAGGTCCACTGCGTGAGCTTCCCGTTCGACCAGATGACGGCGATGACGTCGCTGGTGAGCGGCGGCGTGCTCGAGCGCCACCCGCGGCTCAAGGTGGCGTTCCTGGAGGCGGGGATCGGCTGGCTGCCGTTCTTTCTCGATCG
>CAYMQR010000613.1:0-3162 GCA_964392195.1 uncultured bacterium
CCTGGTCGGCGGCGGCCGCACCGCGCTCGTCACCAGCGCCGCCGGCATGGTGGTGCTGCTCGTGCTCGGCGCGCTGCTCGCGCTCGCGCTGTTCCGATCGTTCGCCCCCGAGGGCGCGCGGCTCGCGAGCTTCACGCTCTTCATGGGCGCGGCGATGAGCGTCACCGCGTTCCCGGTGCTGGCGCGGATCCTCACCGAGCGCGGCCTGACCCGCACCAAGATGGGCTCGCTCGCGATCGCGTGCGCCGCGGTCGCGGACGTCGCGGCGTGGTGCATCCTCGCCGCCGTCGTGACGCTCGCCCGCGCCGAGGGCGACCCGGCCCACTTCGGCGCGATCGTCTGTGGCACCGCCGTCTACGTGGTGTGCATGGTGACGATCGTGCGGCGGCTGGCGCGCCGCATCGAGGTCTTCTACCGGAATCGCGGCCGCGTCATCACCCAGGACATCCTCGCCTTCGTCCTGCTGCTGTTCCTGACCTCGGCGTGGATCACCGAGTGGCTCGGCGTCCACGCGCTCTTCGGCGCCTTCCTGCTCGGCGCGGTGCTGCCCAAGGACCCGGGCTTCGTCCGCGACCTGCGTGACAAGCTCGAAGACCTGACCGTGGTGTTCCTGCTGCCGCTGTTCTTCGCCGACGCGGGGCTCAGGACCCACCTCGGGCTGCTCTCCGGCGTGGGGACGTGGGTCGCGTTCGGTCTCATCATGCTGGTGGCGGTGGGCGGCAAGCTCGGCGGCACCGCCCTCGGCGCGCGGCGCATGGGCCTCACCTGGCGCGAAGCCACCGCCATCGGCGTGCTCATGAACACCCGTGGGCTGATGGAGCTGGTGATCCTCACCATCGGGCTCGAGCTCGGGATCCTCTCGCCGGCGCTGTTCGCGATGATGATCCTGATGGCCCTCGCCACCACGGTCATGACCACGCCGGTGCTCGAGCGCGTCTACCCCGCCGAGCTGATCCGACAGGAGGTGGTGGGCGGACCGGAGGCCGACGGCTACACGATCCTGATCCCGGTCTCGCTGCCCTCGGCGGGGCCCGACCTGGTGCACCTCGCGGCGACGCTGTCGCGCGGCTCGTCGGGCGGACAGCTCTACGCGCTCCACCTCGCGCGCGCCAGCGACCAGTCGTTCTTCGACGCCTCGGTCACACCCGCCGGGCGCGCCAGCCTGGCGCCCCTCGAGCCGCTGCTACGCGCCGCGAAGAGCGACGGCGTCGAGATCCACCCGCTCGCCTTCGTGAGCCGCGAGCCGGGCGCGGACATCACCGCCGTGGCCCACGCCAAGGGCGCGCGGCTGGTGCTGATGGGCTGGCACAAGCCGGTGCTGAGCCAGAGCATCCTGGGCGGCACCGTGAACCAGGTGATGCGCGAGGCGCGCTGCGACGTCGCGGTCTACGTGCGGCGCCGCTTCGAGCCGGTGCGGCGGGTGCTGGTGCCGTACCGCGGCGTGCACGATCGCGGCGCGCTCGACCTGGCGCGCCGCATGGCGAAGGGCGCCGCGGCGCCCTCCCCCGCCGGCCAGCAGAGCTTCGCGTGGACCGCGCCGCACGTGACGATCCTGCACTTCGTGACGCCCGAGGACCGCCCCACCCGTGAGCGCGAGCGTGCCGGCCTGCGCGCCGCGTCCACCGCCTTCGAGACGGAGGGGATCGAGCTCAAGGTCATCGAGACCACCAATCCCCTCGACGAGGCGGTCGCCGAGGCGCGGCGCGGCTACGACCTGGTGGTGGTCGGCGTGTCCGAGGACTGGGGGCTCGAGCCCAACCTGTTCTCGAGCCGGCACGAGCGCTTCGCCGCCGAGTGCCCGGCGTCGCTGCTCATCGTGCGGAAGTACGAGCGCGGGGAGGCCACCACCGACTCGATCGAGCGCCCCGCCACCCGCGACCTCACCAAGCGGGGCGAAACCGGGTAAATCGAGGCCACGCCACGCCGCTCGCCGGCGGGGCGCCAGGCCCGGCGCTCGCGCCCCGGGCGATTCCATCGGCGGGGCGCGGCGGCGCCCGGCCGGACCGCGCGTCCCGCCATGCACGCCGTCCTCACCCTGCTGCTCCAGATCGGCGTGGTCCTCGCCGCGGCGCGGCTCGTGGGGCTCGCGTTCCGCAAGCTCCGCCAGCCCGAGGTGATCGGCGAGGCGATCGCGGGCCTCATGCTCGGCCCGTCGCTCCTCGGCCGGCTCGCGCCCGGGCTGACCAGCACGCTCTTCCCCGAGGACGGCATGGCGGCGCTCCAGGCGCTCAGCCAGACGGGCCTGGTGGTGTTCATGTTCCTGGTGGGCGTCGAGCTCGATCCCGAGCTGATCCGCGGGCGCGGGCGGCCCGCGGTGGTGACGGGCGTCGTGAGCATCGCGGTGCCGTTCGCGCTCGGCGCCCTCCTCGCGCTCCACCTCCACCCACGCTTCGCGGCGAGCGGCGCGCCGCTCCTCGACCTGGCGCTCTTCCTGGGCGCGGCGATGAGCATCACCGCGTTCCCGGTGCTGGCGCGGATCCTCGCCGAGCACGACCTGCTGCGCTCGCGGCTCGGCGCGGTGACGATCGCGTGCGCGGCGCTCGACGGGCTGATCGCGTGGTGCGTGCTCGCGGTGGTGGTCACGCTGGTGCGGGCGCGCGCCGTGCCCGCCGAGCTGGGCCTGACCGTGGGCGGCGCGGTCGCGTTCGCCGCGTTCATGGTGCTGGTGGTGCGGCGGCTGATGGCGCGCCTCGAGCTCGCCTACGTGAACCGCGGGCGGGTGCTGTCGCAGGACATGATCGCGCTCTTCCTGCTGCTCGTGGTCGCCGCCGCGTGGACCACCGAGCGGCTCGGCATCCACGCGATCTTCGGCGCGTTCCTCTCGGGCGTGGTGCTGCCCAAGGACGGCCGCTTCGTGCGCGACCTCACCGCCAAGCTCGAGGACCTCACGGTGGTCTTCCTGCTGCCGATGTTCTTCGCGTTCCTCGGGCTCAGGACGCGGCTCGACCTCGTCCACGGCGCGGCGATGTGGCTCGACGGCGCGCTGATCCTGGGCGTGGCCGCGGCGGGCAAGCTCGGCGGCGTGGCGCTCGCGGCGCGCGCGAGCGGGCTGAGCTGGCGCGAGTCCGGCGCCCTCGGCGTGCTGATGAACACCCGCGGCGTCATGGCGCTGGTGATCCTCGCGCTCGGGCTCGACCTCGGCATCCTGCCGCCCGCGCTGTT
>CAYMQR010000614.1:0-3158 GCA_964392195.1 uncultured bacterium
CGCTCGGCCTCATCGACCACGTCCAGGACGGCGAGAGCGGCGTCGACTACCTGCCGCGCACCGTCGTGGTCGGCGGCAACCGTCCGTACGCGATCGTGATCCAGAACGGCTCGCTGCCGCCCGGCCTCACCGTCGGCGATTACACCGATCCCGACAGCGGCGAGGTGTCGCCGGGCGTGCTCCACGGCACGCCGACCGCGGGCGGCGACTTCACGTTCACCGTCCAGGCCACCGACGCCAGCAACACCGTCGTCTCGCAGGCCTACACGCTGCACGTGGTCGGAGCGCCGGGGCAGCAAGTGGACCTGACGGTCGCCAAGGCGGGCACCGGCGCCGGCACCGTGTCGGGGAACGGACTCGACTGCGGCGCCACCTGCACCACGCTGGTCGACGTCGGCACGCAGATCTCGCTCGTCGCCAGCCCGGACACCGCCGGCGGCAGCCTGTTCGGCGGCTTCAGCGGTCCGTGCACCGGCACGGGCGTGTGCACCTTCACGATCACCGAGGCGACGACCGTCACGGCGACCTTCACCCAGGGCGCGGTGCTCACGGTTGTGAAGAACGGCACCGGGTCGGGCAGCGTGGCTGGCGGACCGATCGACTGCGGCGCGACCTGCGCCGGTCTGGTCGAGCCGGGCGCGCTGGTGACGCTGGTGGCGACCGCGGGTGCGGGCTCGACCTTCGCCGGCTGGAGCGGCGGCGGCTGCGCCGGTACCGGCGCTTGCCAGGTGACCGTCAGCGCGGCCACGACCGTGACCGCCACCTTCAACCTGAGCACGTACGCGCTCACCGTGACCAAATCGGGTAGCGGCACGGGCACCGTGACCAGCAACCCGGCTGGCATCAGCTGCGGCGGCTCGTGCGCGGCGAGCTTCCCGGCGGCCACGCTCGTGACGCTGACCGCGACGCCGGCGGCCGGCTCGACCTTCGGTGGCTGGGGTGGCGCCTGCTCGGGTAGCGGCTCGTGCCAGGTGACCATGGACGCGGCCAAGAACGTCACCGCGACATTCAAGGGCGCATGCGGCGCGATCGGCTCGGCCGACGCGGCCGCGGGCCTGTTCGGCGCGCTGCTCGCAGTACCGGCGCTCTTCCGCCGCCGCCCGCGGTCCTCGACGACGCCGGCCTGACCTCGCTCGATTCGTCCCCTCGGGGCCGGTGCCTGCCGCTTCGCGGTGGGTGCCGGCCCCTCTCTTTTGGCGCGGGCCGCGAGGCGCACCCGCGGGGAGTGGTCCCGGTGGGTCGATCCGTCGCTTATGGTGTGGCCCCGAGGAGGCCGATCATGAACGTGGACGAGCAGAAAGCGATCCTGACCCTGGCCCTGATGGCGGCGTTCGCCGAGGGCGGCAACGAAGAGACCGAGCGCGAGGCGCTCAAGGGCATCGCGGCGTCGCTGGCGGGCGAGGGCGCGACCACGCTGCCGGCGGCGTACCAGGACGTGCTGATGAAGCGCGTCACCCGCGCCGATGTGGCGCGGGCGCTGACCACTCCCGAGTCGCGCCAGCTCGCCTTCGAGATGGCGGTGTGCGTGTGCGACGCCGACGGGGTCCAGTCGCCGGCCGAGCGCGCGTTCCTCGACGAGCTCCGGGTCGAGCTCGGCCTCGACGCCGGGCAAGCCCAGGCGTTCGTCGAGCGCGCCGAGAGCATCGCTGCCGCGGCGGCGGAGGCCATCCCGGCGGCCATCGCTCCGGCGACGGTCGCCGCGCCGAGCGCGCCCGCGCCACGCCCGTCGGCGCCGGTGGCCGGGGCGCCGAACGAAGCGGAGCTCGACCAGCGCATCCTCTCCGCCGCGATCCGCAACGGGGCCCTCGAGCTCCTGCCCGAGTCGCTCGCGACGATGGCGGTGATCCCGCTGCAGATGAAGCTGGTCCACGAGATCGGCCGCGCGTACGGCTACGACCTCGAGCGCGGCCAGCTCAAGGACCTGCTCGCGACCCTCGGCGTGGGCCTCACGTCGCAATACGTGGAGCAGGTGGGGCGCAAGCTCCTGGGCGGCATCCTCGGCGCGGTGGGAGGCGGCCTGCTGCGCGGCCTCGGCAAGCAGGCGGTGAGCTCGGGGATGGGCTTCGCGAGCACCTACGCGCTCGGCCAGGTCGCGAAGCGCTACTACGCGGGTGGCCGCACGCTCTCGCCCGAGATGCTGAAGGAGACCTTCCAGGCGATGCTCGGCGAGGCCAAGAACCTCGAGTCCCGCTACGCCGGCGACATGCAGGCGCAGGCGCGGAACCTCGACACCCGTCAGCTCGTGGATCTGGTGCGGCGGGGGTGATCGCCGCGCCTCATTTCTTCTTCGCGTTCTCGAGCCGCGCGTCGCGGCGGGCGCGCTGGGCGAGGCGGAGCGCGTTGAGGCGGATGAAGCCGGTGGCGTCCGCCTGCTTGTAGACCGAGTCGGCCTCGAAGGTCGCGAGCGCAGCGTCGTAGAGCGAGACCGGCGAGCGCCGCCCGGTGACGCGGATGCCGCCCTTCAGGAGCTTGAGGCGCGCCTCGCCCGTGACGCCCTTCTGGCCCTCGTCGACGAGCGCCTGGAGCGCGCGCCGCTCGGGCGCGAACCAGAAGCCGTTGTAGACGAGCTGGGCGTAGCGCGGCATGAGCGCGTCGCGGTCGCGCAGCACCTCGCGATCGAGGGTCATCGACTCGACCGCGCGGTGCGCGGCGAGCAGGATGCTGCCGCCCGGCGTCTCGTAGACGCCGCGCGAGCGGATGCCGACGTAGCGGTTCTCCACCAGGTCGACGCGCCCCACGCCGTGGCGCCCGCCGATCTCGTTGAGCCTGGCGAGCAGCGGCGCGGGCGCCAGGCGCTCACCGTTCACGGTGACCGCGTTGCCGTCCTCGAACCCGACCAGCACCTCCTCGGGCTCGTTGGGCGCTTCCTCGGGCGGCACCGCGAGCACGTAGGTGGAGCGGGGCGGCTCGGCCCACGGGTCCTCGAGTATCCCGCCCTCGAAGCTCAGGTGCAGGATGTTGCGGTCCATCGAGTACGGCTTCTCCTTGGTGACGCCCGTGGGGATGCCGTGTTTCTCGGCGTAGGCGATGAGGTCGGAGCGCGAGCCGAAGCTCCACTCGCGCCACGGCGCCACCACCTCCAGGTCGGGCGCGAGCGCCGCATAGGTGAGCTCGAAGCGCACCTGATCGTTGCCCTTGCCGGTCGAGCCGTGCGACAC
>CAYMQR010000615.1:0-1994 GCA_964392195.1 uncultured bacterium
CAAGCTCGAGCCCTTGCCGTGGCCGCGCGCCTCGTATGACGCCGTCACCGGGCGGCGCTTGCCCGCCACCTACGCCAACTTCCTGATCGTGAACGGCGCGGTGCTGTGCCCCGCCTACGGCTCGGCCGCCGACGAGCAGGCGCGGGTGGTGCTCGGCCGCTGCTTCCCCGATCGCGACATCGTGCCGATCGACTGCCGCCCGCTGATCCGCAACTTCGGTAGCCTGCACTGCGTGACCATGCAGCTTCCGGCGGGGATCGTGCCGGATCGGAGCGTCGAGCCATGACCACCTCGAACTCGAGGCTCGAGATCGGCGTCGTGCAGCAGCCGTGCTCGGCCGATCGCGAGAGGAACGTCGCGACCACCATCGACGGGATCCGCGAGGCCGCGCGCCGCGGCGCGCGCCTCGTGTGCCTGCCCGAGCTGCACGCGGGGCGCTACTTCTGCCAGCGCGAGGACCCCCGCGCGTTCGACCTCGCCGAGCCGATCCCCGGCCCCACCGTGGAGCGCATCGGCGCGGTGGCGCGCGAACTCGGCGTGGTGGTGATCGCGTCGATCTTCGAGCGCCGCGCCGCGGGGCTCTATCACAACACCGCGGTGGTGCTGGAAGCGGACGGCTCGATCGCCGGGCGCTACCGCAAGATGCACATCCCCGACGACCCCGGGTACTACGAGAAGTTCTACTTCACGCCCGGCGACCTGGGCTTCGAGCCGATCGCCACCTCGGTCGGCAAGCTCGGGGTGCTGGTGTGCTGGGACCAGTGGTATCCGGAGGCGGCGCGGCTCATGGCGCTCGCCGGCGCCGAGGTGCTCCTCTATCCCACCGCCATCGGCTGGTCCGCCGAGGACGATCCCGCCGACCAGGAGCGCCAGCGCGAGGCGTGGCTCACGATCCAGCGCGCCCACGCGGTGGCGAACGGCGTGCCGGTGGTGGCGTGCAACCGCGTCGGCTACGAGGAAGACCCGTCGGGCGCGACGGGCGGGATCCAGTTCTGGGGCTCGAGCTTCGTCGCGGGCCCGCAGGGCGAGCTCCTCGACCAGGCCAGCACCGACGGCCACGAGGTGCTCGTCGCCGGGGTCGACCTCGCCCACGGCGAGGACGTGCGGCGCATGTGGCCGTTCCTGCGCGACCGCCGCGTCGACGCCTACGCCGACCTCACCAAGCGCTTCCGCGACTAGCGCCGCGAACGGTCCCCCCGGTCGGGACGGCCGCCGCCACGCCGTTTCGGACGGCCCGCCTCCCGGCGGGCCGGCGCTCCGCGGACGGCCAGGAGGCCGTCCCTCCGAGGTGGGTGACGCCGGCGCGCCGTTCTGCGGACGGCCGGGAGGCCGTCCCTCCGAGGGTGGGTTCCGCCGCGCCCTTTCGGAGGGCCCGCCTCCCGGCGGGCCGCCGTTCTGCGGACGGCCAGGAGGCCGTCCCTCCGAGGGTGGGTTCCGCCGCGCCGTTTCGGAGGGCCCGCCTCCCGGCGGGCCGGCGCTCCTCGGACTCCGCGAGGGCAGGCGTGGTAAGGGTGACGCAGCGCCATGAAGCTCTGCGTCCGCGAGTCGACGGACCTCGCCGCCACGCCCGAGGCGGTGTGGCGGGTGCTCGCCGAGCCGGCGCGGCGCGGCGAGTGGAACGAGAAGATCGTGCGCGTCGAGCGGCGCGCGGACGGCGCGTCGCGGCTCGGCGAGCGCTACGAGCTGCGCTACCGCCTCGCGGGGCGCGAGCGCGAGATGGAGGCCGAGGTGGTCGGCCACCAGGCGCCGCGGCTCCTCGCCGTGCGGGAACACGCGCCGGGAGATCCCGAGCGCGCCGTGATCGTCACCTGGCGCCTCGAGCCCACCGCGGCGGGCACGCGCATCACGCAGGAGGTCGACATGACCCGCGCGCCGATCCCGCTCCCGATCAAGCTGGTGATGTGGCTGGTGTCGCGGGTCGGCAAGCCGCGCGGCGCCACCGTGGTCGAGACCCTGGCCGAGCTGGTCCTCACCGAGCCGGACGCGCGTTGAGG
>CAYMQR010000615.1:2094-3151 GCA_964392195.1 uncultured bacterium
CGAGCGGAGCCGAGCGGGAAGCGCCGGTTCAGCGCGCCGGTTCGGTCATCCCTTGGGTGAGCGCGCCGGAGGCGAGGTCTCCCGCGAGACCGCCGCCCAGCAGCGCGTCGTCCCAGCGGTCGGTGCCGAGGAGGTGCTTGTCGAACCACATCGTCGCGTACTTGGCGCTGACGCGGTGCTGCTCGGCGTAGCTCGTGGTGGCGGGGCAGTCGACCGGGACGAGGTCGAACACGATCGGGCCGGCGGCGCTGGCGAGCGCTTCGTTGATGTAGCCGATGTGGTTGCCGCCGTTGATCTCGAGGTACTGCTTGGCGGCCGGGACGGCGTCGTAATAGGCGCGCGGTCCGCTGGCCGGCACCAGGCAGTCCTGCGAGCCGCGCTGGATCTGGGTGGGCGCTTCGACGCGGCCCGCGGCGGCGAGGGTGTCCGCGAACAGGAACGCGCCGAGGTCGTTCCAGCCGGGAGCGAGCGACACGATCGCCTGGAAGCGGGCGGGCTCGGTGCCGCTCGCCTCGAGCGCGCCCGCGCCTCCCATCGAGAGCCCGATCGCGCCGAGGCGGGTCGCGTCCACGAGACCCGCGAGCGGCGAGCCGGCGCGCGCGGACTCGGCGAGCAACAGCTCGGCGCCGCCGCTGAAGCCGCGCGCCCATTCGGTGACGTCGGGGATGAACGGCGTGGGCGGCGTGACCCCGAGCACCAGGTAGCCGTGGCTCGCGAGGTGCTCCGAGTACCAGCTCATCATCGGCGCGGTGGCGAAGAAGCCGTTGAGGAGCACGACCGCCGGCCACGGCGCGGGGTTGCCGTCGGGGTCGGGGACGAACGCGGTGCTCGGGTAGTCGCCCCAGTCGGGGTCGGTGAACGTGAAGGACGCGGTGGTGAAGCCGACCGGTCCGGGAGCGGCCGGATCGGCGTCGACGAACGTGCGGCCACCGCCGGAGCCTTCCCCGCCCCCGCACGCGGCGCCGGCGAGAGCGAGTGCGCCCAGCAGGAGCGCTGCGTGGAGGGCTGCGGTCCCTCGCAGCCGACGCGCGCCGCTCATGGCGCCGGGTAGTGCGAG
>CAYMQR010000616.1:0-3149 GCA_964392195.1 uncultured bacterium
CGGTCCACTCGTAGCCCACGAACGAGGTGAAGCGGCAGCTCGCGGCGCGGTCGTACGCGTCCTCGGCCTCGGCGCGGACCTCGCTCCAGATGTCGCTGGCGAGGGCCGCGCAATCGACCCCCCGCGAGCCGCAGATCGAGGGCAGCCGCTGGGGCGCGCGCGGCACGAGCGAGATCCCGAACACCGCCTGGCTGGCGAACGTGGCGGCACGATAGGTCTGGCACGGCGCGACCTCGTAGACGCCGGACGCGGGATCGAGGCAGGCGCGGACCTCGGCGATGAACTCCGAGTGGTCGGTCACCGCCGCGAAGTCGAGCGGGCGCGTGAGCTGGGTGCGCCGCGTTCCCCGCCCGGCGGCGTCGATGGGCGGCAGCTCGACCGCCTCGCCGCGCGCGAACCGGTAGGCGTCGGCCGGCATGAGCCGGGTGCCGAACCCGTACGCGTCCCAGGAGCGCGCGGTGTGGACGTGGAGATCGCCGAACAGCGGACGCCTGAGCGGGTCGTGCTCGGCGCACGGCTCGCGGGTCTCGGTGCGGGTGATCGGAGCGCGCGCGGCGCCGTGGTCCTTCGAGCACGCCGCCACGGCGAGCGGCAGCACCACGATCGCCCAGGTCTTCGCTCGCATCCCCATCAATAGCCCGCGGCGCAGCCGTCCTTTCGAGACTCGGTCGCCCCCGACAGCACGCCGGTGAGCGGATCGCGCGCGATCGCCTGGTAGCCGCCGAAGAAGCCGGTGGGCATCTCTACGACGTCGTGGCCGCGCTTTTCCAGCGCTTTCTTCACGGCCTCCGGCACGCCGGGCTCGAGGGCGAGGCGCCCGCCCGTGGTCATCAGCGTGCCGGTCGGCTCGGAGGAGCCCGTGTGATAGAAGCGCGGCGCGTCGCCGGCCTGCTGCAGGTCCATGCCGAGATCGAGCAGGTTCACCAGCACCTGCACGTGCCCTTGCGGCTGCATGTCGCCGCCCATCACGCCGAACGCGAGCCACGGCTCGCCGCCGCGCGTGGCGAACGCGGGGATGATGGTGTGGAACGGGCGCTTGCCGGGCTCGAGGAAGTTCGGCGTTCCCGGCGTGAGGTTGAACTGGCCGCCGCGGTCCTGGAGCCCGAAGCCCCACTCGGCGAGGACGTAGCCGCTGCCGAAGCCGGTGTAGTTGCTCTGGATCAGCGACACCATGTTGCCCTCGCCGTCGGCGGTGGCGAGGTAGGTGGTGTCGCCCATCGCGAGCGGCGGGTGGCCGGCGTCGACGCGCTCGAGCGCGCGGTCGGGATCGATCAGCGCGGCGCGCGCGCGGGCGTAGCCGCGGTCGAGGAGGCCCGCGACCGGCACCTTCGCGAACGCCGGGTCGGCGTAGAGCCGCGCGCGGTCCTCGTACACGACCTTCTTGGTCTCGATCAGGCGGTGCCAGAAGTCGGGCGAGTCGCGGCCGAGGGTTCTCAGGTCGAATGGCTCGAGCATGTTCAGCATCTGCAGCGCCGCGAGCCCCTGGCCGTTGGGCGGCAGCTCCCACACCTCCACGCCGCGGTAGGTGGTCGAGATCGGCTCGACCCAGTCGGAGTGGTGGGAGGTGAAGTCCTCCTTCGCGAAGAACCCGCCCACCTCCCGCGAGAACGCCACCAGCGAGTCGGCGATCGGCCCCGCGTAGTACGCGTCGCGGCCACCCTCGGCGAGGGCGCGGTAGGTGCGCGCCAGGGCGGGGTTCGCGAACACCTCGCCCTCGCGCGGCGCGTGGCCGCGCGGCAGGAAGACCTCGGCGAAGCCCGGCTTGCCCGCGAAGTAGTGCTCCGAGAGCGCCCACGACTCGGCGATCACCTTAGGCACCGGCGCACCCTCGGAGGCCGCCGCGATCGCGCCCGCGAGCACGTCGCGCATCGGCAGCCGACCGAAGCGCCCGTGGAGGGTGAACCAGCCGTCCACCGCGCCGGGCACGGTCCACGAATACGGGCTGAAGAGCGGGATCGTGCCGTCCTTCTCCGGCTGCACCCGGTCGGCGGTGAGCGCGCGCGGCGCGCGGCCCGAGGCGTTGAGGCCGTAGAGCTTGCGGCTCTTGGCGTCCCACACGATCGCGAACAGGTCGCCGCCGACGCCGCACGAGACCGGCTCGAGGAAGCCGAGCGCCGCGTTGGTGGCGATCGCCGCGTCGACCGCGTTGCCGCCGCGCTTCAGCACGTCGAGGCCGATCTGCACCGCCAGCGGGTGAGCGGCGGCGACCATGCCGTGCCGAGCGTGAACCACCGAGCGACCGTGGGTCATCCTCTCCTCCCGGGGTGTCGCGCGAGGTTGCGCCGCGCAGCTCGCGAGGAGCACCATCCAGAGCGCCGCCGCGCGCCAGGCGCGAGCGCGAGAGAGGCGGATGGCGAGAGCCGGAGTGGATCCGAGCATGGCGAGACCCCGCGTGGCGTGCGCCACGATTCCACGAGCGCGCGCCGGAATCCATCCTCGGGGACCGGCCACCGCCACACCGCCGCGCCGGGTGCCAGAGCGATGACGGCGGTTGACGGAGGCGCACCGGCCGGGTGCCCCGAAAACGGCTCTTCCCGAATGATTTCAGGCTCTCGCCTGATGGCGGAAGCGGCGCGCTTCTTGCGTAGTGTGGCGCCGGATCGGTCTGCCGCCGTGGCGGAGCGAGGACGCACCGCGTGAAGAAGCTGGGCGAGATCCTCATCGAGCACGGGCTCGTCACGCCCTTCCACGTCGACCGCGCGGTGTGGTGGCAGCACGACGACGGCGGCCGCATCGGCGGCCTGCTGATCCGCCTCGGCTACCTCGAGGAGTCGGGGTTCCTGCGGGTGATGGCGCCGATGGTCCACGCCGCGCCGATCCAGCTCGACGACGGCCGCCTCGATCCCCGGGCGCTCGGGCGGGTGCCCGCCAAGGTCGCGCGGCGCACCAGCGCCGTGGCGGTGGCGGTCGAGAACGACCGCCTGGTGGTGGCGATGGCCGACCCCGGCAACCTCACCGCGATCAGCGACCTCGAGGCGGTCACGGGCATGCGCGTGGAGACGCGGCTCGCCGCCGACCCCGCCGTGGCGCGCGCCCTCGACCGCTTCTACCCGATCGAGACCTCGCTGCCGGTGCTGGCCGCCCCTGCCACGCAGGCAGGCGCGGTGGCGGTGATCGCCGAGCCGACCGCGGACACCGGCCACGCCCTC
>CAYMQR010000617.1:0-3129 GCA_964392195.1 uncultured bacterium
CGCCTCCGGCGCGCCGCGCCCAGGGTTGCGCGCGCGAGGGGCGATCCGTAGGATGCGCCGCTCTCATGATTCGCTCGATCCCAGCTCGCTCTCGCGCGGCGCTCGCCCTCGCGTTCGCCGCGCTCGCATCCGCGCTTGCGCCGCCCGCGGCCCGCGCCAACAACTTCACGCTGTTCGGCTTCGGCGCCCGCGCCGTCGCGATGGGCGGCGCCATGGCCGGCCACGCCGACGACTACACCGCCACGTTCTACAACCCAGCCGGCGTGGTGCTGCGCACCGGCCGCGAGTTCGCGATCGGCCTCCAGTACAGCGACTTCCACGTCAGCGCGAGCAACCCCTCTACGGTCCCCGAGGGCTGGGTCCGCGACTCCGACGCGTTCCCCATCGACGACACCATCGGCGCCTACGGCGGCATGCGCTTCGTCATCCCGTTCGAGGACGCGCTCAAGGAGCGGGTGGGCTTCGGCCTCGGCTTCTACACGGGCTTCCCGCATCTCCTGAACGCCCAGGTCCCCGAGAGCTTCGTGCCCCAATACGTGCTCTTCAACGGCCAGACCGAGGTCGTGATCACGCAGCCCGCGGTGGGCTTCAAGATCCTCGACGGGCTCGCGTTGGGGATCGGCTGTGTCTTCTTCGCCGACGTGGGCGGCAACCTCGAGATCCCGACCGGCGTGCGCGGCGCGGACGGCGTCGACGACGCCCACACCACCATCGACCAGGAGATCCAGCCGGTGGTGCGCGCCACCGCCGGCGTGATCGCCGACGGACGGCTCGTGAGCGACGACCTCGCCGGCTGGAGCGTCGGCCTCACGTGGCGCGACGCGTTCTCGATCCCGCTCCAGATCCCGGTCACCGTCACCCTCGGCCCGATCCCGCTCAACATCGACCTCTCGAGCTCGCTCCTCTACACGCCCGCGCAGGTGGTGATCGGCTTCGCCCACCGGAGCGAGGACCTGACCGTGGCGGTGGACTTGTCGTGGAATGACTGGTCGGGCTACCAGCCGCCCACCCTCGAACTGCTCCTCGACGTCACGATCCCGGTGGTGCCCATCGACCTGAAGAACGCCTTCAACGCCGATCCCCACACGAAGGACACGTTCATGCCGCGGATCGGCGCCGAGTACCGCGTGTGGCACGACGCCGCCAACGACGGCTGGCTGCGCGGCGGCTACGCCTACGAGCCCACGCCATTCCCCGAGCAGACCGCGCTCACCACGTACCTCGACGGCGATCGCCACCTGCTCTCGGCGGGAGTGGGCGTCACGCTGCGCGAGCTGCCGATCTTCGGCGCGCTCACGGAGAACTCCGCGGTGCGCCTCGACGCCGCGATCCAGTACGACGTGATCGCGTCCACCACCCACCGCAAGGAGCGCGAGAACCCGCTGTTCGTGGAGGACGGCAAGCCCAACGCGTTCCCGCCGCTCACGGACGCGGAGGGCCGGCCGATCGCGGACCCGTCGTACCCCTCGATCACCGGCGAGGCCGACGTCTACACGATCATGTTCACCGCCAGCACCACCTTCGGCGAGATCGGCCGATGAGACGACCGTCGCTGGCGCCCTGGATCGGGATTGCGCTGCTGGCCGCGCTCGTGGCGTGCGCTCGCCCCGCCCGCGCCAACCCGTTCGAGACCATCGGCGTGGGCCCGCGCTCGTCGGCGATGCTCGCCGCCACCGCCGCCACCGGCGACGCCACCTCCACCTTCTACAACCCGGCCGGCCTGACCCGCGGCAGCGACACCGAGATCTCGCTCAACTTCACGTATACGAACTTGGCACTCGAGATCAACGGCCAGAACATCGACGACCAGCCCATCACCGGATCCACCCTCGGCGTCCTCTATCCCACCGAGTTCTTCGACCAGAAGGTCGCGATCGGGGCGCTCGTCTACGTCCCCGCCCAGCGCGCCGCACGGCTGCTCGCGCTGCCCCTCGACCAGCCGCAGTTCCTCTATTACGGCACCCGCAACCAGCGGCTCGTGGTGATGGCGGGCGGCGCCCTCGAGATCACGCCGTGGCTCTCGGTGGGCGGCGGGCTGCAGACCTTGCTCGACACCTCGAGCGAGCCCGACTTCACGCTCATCCAGGACCCCGACCCGTCGAACGACGACACCGACCCCGGCTCGGACGCCCTCGAGCCGCAGAGCTTCGGCTTCGCGAGCGCCGTGCAGGACCCGGTGCTCGCGCCCACGTTCGGCGTCCAACTCACGCCGAGCGAGACGCTCCGCTTCGGCGTCACCTACCGCGCCGAGATCAAGGCCCACCTCGCAGCACCCTTCCTGGTCACCATCCAGGAGATCGAGCTCTTGGGCCTCACCCTCGCCAAGACCCGCTTCGTGTTGCCCAACGGCGCCGAGCTCTTCTTCAGCCCGCAGACCGTGTCGGTGGGTGCCGCCTACACCGGCGAGCGGCTCACGGTGGACGTGGACGTGAGCTGGTTCGACTACTCGCAGTTTCCGGCCACGTTCTCGGCCGCCACGCCCACCTTCGAGGGCGGGCTCGGCGAGATCATCCTGCCGGTCCCCGCGTTCCTGCCGATCGCGCCGCCCGCCAAGGACATCATCGTGCCGTCCGTCGGCGCCGAGTGGATGGCGTTCCAGGACGACCACTACGACGTGGCGCTGCGCGGCGGCTACAGCTACCGCAGCGCGATGCTCGACGTCGACCGGGGCCTCACCAACTTCCTCGACACCACCGCCCACGTGATCGGCCTCGGCTTCGGCGTGACCATCCACGACTGGACGCGCTTCCTCAAGAAGCCGCTCACCATCGACGGCTACACCCAGATCCACGTCCTCCAGGACCGCAACATCGTGAAGGACGACCCCGCCTCGTCCCCCTACGGCGACCTCGTCATCGGCGGCCTCGGCATCGGCGGCGGCCTCCAAGCCACCGTGCGCTTCTGACCGCCATGTCGACCCACGCTATCGCCGCGACGATCCCCCTCGGAGGGACGGCCTCCTGGCCGTCCGCACCGCACCGTCCCCTCGGAGGGACGGCCTCCTGGCCGTCCGCCGGCCTTCGCGTTTTCCCCGGCCCGCCAGGAGCCGGGCCCTCCGAATCCTCCCGTCGCTCCGGACGCCGGTCCGCCCAGCACACCCCCCTCGGAGGGACGGCCTCCTGGCCGTCC
>CAYMQR010000618.1:0-3126 GCA_964392195.1 uncultured bacterium
ATCCACCGGCAGGTACGTGACCTTCGTGCCCTCCCGCTCGAGGGCGTGGAGGGTGTCGAGGACCGCCTTGTGCTCGGTGATCTGGGTGACGACGTGATCGCCGCGCCGCGCCAGCGCGCGAACGGCGCCCTTGATCGCGAGGTTGTTGCTCTCGGTGGCGCCGCTGGTGAAGAGGATGGTCTTGGCCTTGTCGGCGCCGACGAGCTCCGCGACCTGGCGGCGCGCGAGCTCGACCGCCTCCTCGGCCTGCCAGCCGAACGAATGCGTGCGCGACGAGGCGTTCCCGTAGCAGACCAGGAACATCCGGGTCATCTCGTCGACGACCCGGGGATCGACGGGCGTGGTGGCGTTGTGGTCGAGGTAGATCGGCGCGCGGACGGGCTCGGTCACGAGAACGACTTGCCGCAACCGCACGTCGACGAGGCGTTCGGGTTCTCGATCTTGAAGCCCGCCCCGTAGAGGCCGTCGACGTAATCGAGCCGGACACCGGTCAGGTAGATGAGGCTCTTGGCGTCGATGAAGACGCGCACGCCGTTGACCTCGAAGGTCTTGTCCTTGGCGCCCGCCGCCGGGTCGAAGCCCATCTGGTACTGGAGGCCGGCGCAGCCGCCGCCGACGACGCGCATCCGCAGCCCGGCTTCGGGCTTCTGCTCTTTGGTCATGAGGTCGCGGATCTTGGCCGCGGCCGAATCGGTCACCGTGATCATGGGAACTCCTCTCGTGCTGCTCCGTGTGTAGCCGTGGGCGGCGCGGCTCAGGCCGGGCTCGACACCCACTGAATGTGCGCGAAATCGCCGATCTTGGCGCCGGCCAGCGAGCCCCGCACCTGCTCCCGCAGTCCGCTCCAGAAGCTGCGCAGCGAGCACAGGTCCTCGTGCTGGCAGAGGTTGGGCATGCGCTGGCAGTCGAAGAGCTCGATGGGGCCCTCGAGCGCCTCGATGACGTCCGCGAGCGAGATTTCGCTCGACGGGCGCGCCAGCCGGATCCCTCCCCGGGTGCCGCGGCGCGACGTCACGATGCCCGCGTTGGCGAGGTCGTGGACGATGTTGGCGAGGAAGCGCTCGGCGATGCCCTTGGCGCGCGCGACCTGGCGGACGCTGGTGAACTGATCGCCGCCGAGCTTGGCGAGGTCGATCAACAAGAGGAGGCCGTAGTCGGTCGCTTTGCTGAACTTCATCGCCGCTTCGCCGTCCCCGTCCTCGTCGACACACCCTCGCGGGTGCGCCGGACCGCCGCCGATTTCCCCATTTTTCCAGGGGAAACGCAGTGTAACCGTGGCCCCTCCGCCGTCAAACGGCGGGGTCGGCGGGTGCCGCGGGCGGCGCGGCGCTGGCCGAGGAATCCGGGTGGCTCGCTAGCCAGGTGTCGAGGCGCTTGGAGGCCGTGTCGCCCGACGGATCCGCCTTCAGGAAGCGGATCGTGGCGGTGATGTCGCCGCCGAGCCCCTCGTGGAGGCGGCGGAACCGGCCGAGGTCGAGGAGGTAGAGCTTGAGGCCGAGCAGGAACGCGTTGTTCCAGGGAACCTCGGCGTAGCGCTGGAAGACGCCGACGTCGGCGGTGCGCAGCCGCGCCTGCCACGCCGCCATCCGGGCCTCGCGTCCGGCGATCTTCTCGGCCGGTGAGGCGGGACCGCCGTAGTAGGACTCGAGATCGGCGAACAGCTCCTCCAGGAACGCGGTGAAGCGCTCCTGATCGGCGTGGCGCGCGGCGAGGGCCTTCGCCTCCGGCGAGTCGGCCCCCCGGGTGCGAACGAGGTAGAGGATCGCGCCCTCCCCGCCCACGAACGTCGCGAGCCCCTCGTTGAAGTCGGCGTTGCCCTTCTCGAAGATCGTGGCGTGGGTCGACTCGTGGACGATCGTGTCGACGAGCGACGCGTCGCTGCGCTGCAGCATCGGCGACAGCACCGGGTCGGCGAACCAGCCGAGCGTCGAATACGCGTCGACCTCGCGCAGGTAGGTGTCGTAGCCGTCGGCCGCGAGCGACGCGCGCTCCTCCTCGGCGAGCTCGCGGTCGAAGAAGCCCTTGTAGGGGAGGCTGCCCACGATCGGGAAGCGCCACAGGTAAGGCTCGAGCCGGTCCTTGGGAGCCGCCGAGAGCGCGATCGACGTGAACGGACGGTCGAGGGCCACGTAGGTCTGGTAGCTGTCGCCCGGGGTGAGGCCGATGTCACGGGCCAGCTCGCGCGCCCGCGAGACCAGCTCGAGCTTGGCGCGCAGCGCGGGATCGAGGGCCGGATCGGCGATCACGTCGGCGATCGGCTTGCGGTTCCACAGGATCTCGAGCTGCCCCTTCGAGACGTGCGCCAGGTAGCCGAGGCCACAGCCGGGCAGCGTGGCGAGGAGCCACGGCGCGAGCCACCACCGCCACCCGATCCGCCCCGTCTTCATCGATGAGCCCCGCTGACCCGCGATCGCCGCGCGGCGCAGCGTAGAGGAGGTCGAGGCGGCACGTCGAGATCGCCGCTTGGACGCGCATTTTTGCGCCGTGATACGGTCGCTCGCGCCCCTCCCTTCGGGCCGGCCGGCGGCTCTCCCGACGATGGCATCTCTCCCCAAGCGGCTCATCCGACACGCCTACTTCGCGTGGCCGGCCGTCGCCGGATCGGCGCTAGCGCTGCGTGACGCCGGCCGCTTGGCGCTCGACTATCTGCGGGCCGTGGCCTCGGCGAGTCGTGCCGGGCTCTCCGGGGACGCCGCGTGCGAGCGCTGTGGCATCTCCGCGCGCGTGCCCGGGGTGTGGCTCGCGGGCGACGGGCGGTGCGCGGACTGCCACGCGCAGCCGCAGCAGGCGCTCGAATTTCGCGAGAAGCGCACCTCCCCGATCACGCTGGATCGGATCGCCGAGCCGGCCGTGCGCGCCGCGCTCACGCCGCGTGCCGCCCCCCCCCGCATCGACGCGCTGGTGGCGCTCTCGGGCGGCAAGGACAGCCTGGTCACGCTGACCAGCGCGGTGGCGCTCGGGATGCGGGTGGCCGCGCTCACCCTCGACAACGGCTTCCTGCTCGCGCCCGCCCGCGAGGCCTGCGTTCGCTGGTGCGAGCGCCTCGGGATTGCGCTGGTGGTCCATCCCGCGCCGATGCAGGCGTCGGTCGCGCAGGCGCTGGCGAGTCAGCGCCTCGCGCCGTGG
>CAYMQR010000619.1:0-3109 GCA_964392195.1 uncultured bacterium
GCTCACGAAGGACGAGAGCGCCTCGCGCTGGCCGGCCGGCTCGCCGCTCGATCCCTCGGTGGTAGCGCTCAATCACCTGCCGGGGGAGGTCTGGGACCCGGTCGTCGACTACCAGATGATGAGCCGCAACGTGCGCGGCTTCATGAGCCTCTTCCACTCCGAGAAGCCGGTGGTGTGCAAGGTCCACGGCTACTGCGTCGCGGGCGGCACCGACATGGCGCTGTGCTCGGACCTGCTGGTGATCGCCGAGGACGCCAAGATCGGCTATCCGCCGGCGCGGGCGTGGGGTGTGCCGACGACGATGGTGTGGGTGCACCGCATCGGGATCGAGAAGGCCAAGCGCTTGCTCTTCACGGGCGACTGCCTCTCCGGGCGCGAGGCCGTCGAGTGGGGGCTCGCGATCGAGGCGCCGCCCGCCGACCGCCTCGACGAGCGTTTCGAGGTCCTGCTGGAACGGATCGCGCGCATGCCGCTCAACCAGCTCGTGATGATGAAGCTGCTCGTCAACCAGACCGTCATGCAGCAGGGGCTGCACACCACCCAGATCCTGGGAACGGTGTTCGACGGGATCGCGCGCCACACCCGCGAGGGCTACGCGTTCCAGACCCGCGCCGCGGAGGTGGGCTTCCGCCAGGCGGTGCGGGAGCGAGACGAGCCCTTCGGCGATCCCGGGCCGTCGACGTTCAAGGGGTGAGCGCACTGGCGCGGAGGCGGTGCTCGCGTCCTACGCCCCGGCCCGCCGGGAGGCGGGCCCTCCGAACCGGTCGACCGGCGAGCCGCTCGATCCTCGACGACGGCCCCGCCCTCGCCCCCCCTCGGAGGGCGCGGCTCCCGCCGCGCCTCCGTCACGGGCCGAGCTTCACCCGCCCCACGTGCGGGCCGTCGAGGGTGCCCAGGTAGAGGAAGCCCGCGTTCTCGTGGACGCTCGAGACGTGCTGGATGTCCTTGCCGGTCGGGTCCTGGAGGGTCCGGAGGACCTTGCCCGAGGCGTCGACCTCGACCGCGAAGCCGTAGGGCTTCGGCTTGGGCATGAGCGCCTTCGGCAGGTTGCCGACGATCCACTTGAGCGTCGGGTGCGGCGCGAGCCAGTCGCCCATCGGGTCGCGCACCGTGAAGAGCGCGATCCAGAACGTGCCGCGCGGACCGCGCGAGATGCCGTCGGGGAAGCCCGGGAGTCCGTCGAGGAACGGCTCGACGGAGCCGGCCTTCGGTCCGCTCAGCCACACCCGGCGAACTCGATACGCCCAGGTCTCGTTGACGAGGACGAAGTCGCCGCCCGCCGAGAGCGCGACGCCGTTCGAGAAGTAGAAGTCCTTCGCCACCACCTCGGCCTTGGCCGTCGCGGGGTCGTAGCGGATCAGCCGGCCGAGCGGGCGGCCCTCGAGGAAGTCGAGCATGTAGTCGTGGACGCCCCACTTGGTGCTGGCGTCCGAGAAGTAGATGGAGCCGTCGGCGGCGATGTCGAGGGCGTCGGGAAAGCCGTAGGGGACGCCGCCGGCCTCGGTGGAGAGGACGGTCACCGCGCCCTTCGGATCGACGGCGAGCAGGCCCTTCACGGCGTCGGCGACGATCACGTTCCCGCCCGCGTCGAACATGAGCCCGAGCGGCCGCCCGCCGGTGGTGGCCACGGTCTCGACGTCCGCGCCGCCGCCCGAGGCGTGCGGCGTGAGGCGCAGGATCCGGCCGTCGAGCACGCCGGTGTAGACGCGGCCCTCGGCGTCGAAGGCGGTCTCCTCGGGGCCGCTCGCGTCACCGAGGGCGAGCTTGTCGAGGCCGCGCAGCGCCTCGTTGGGAGCGTAGACGCCGTCGAGCGGCGGCGCCGGCGGCGGCGTGACCGCCACCGGATCGAGCGGCTGGCAAGCGCCGAGGAGCGCGGCGAGAGCCGCCGCGTTCCGGTGGGTGACACAGCGTCGAGGCGTGCGCATGAAACCCTCCCCGTGCTCGAAGGACCGCGACTCCACTACCGCGATGGCCGTGCCGTCAAGGGTGAGCCCGCGGCCCGACGGGAGTCGGGCCCTCCGAGGAACGCGAGGGCGGGCCGGACCGGCGCTCCGTGCCGCCCGCCTCACTCGCCGGGGAAGAAGATCGCGTCCTGCTCGCTGCGGTAGGTCTCGATCTCGGCGCCGTCCTCGCCGAGCTTCCACATGCGGAAGGTGAAACGCGCGTGCAGGCTCTCGCCCAGCTTCCGCACGCGTCCCATCTTCGCCTGCAGGTAGACCGTCTCGCCGAGCAGCACGGAAGCCGAGAACCGCGCGTCGCTGATGCGCACGCCGTGGCCTCGCCAGCCGGGCTGGATCAGCCCCTTGCGGTGGAGCGCGATCGTCCCCGCCTGCCCCGTGAGGCCGATCACCAGCTCACCCGGCAGGTGGTGCGGCCAGCGTGCCGTCACGCGCTGCTCCGCCACGAACGGATCCGAGTGGCGGATCTCCTTGCGGAACACGAAGACGCCCTCGATCAGGTCTTCCCGGACGAGGGCGTCGAAGTGGATCGGTGACTGGCCGAGGGGATCGAGCTCGTGCCGCGGGACCTCGACCTCCCGCATCACTGCGCGGGTGCCGCTTCGGGAGCGTCCGGGGCGGGCGGCGCCGACTTCGCGGCCTCCTCGGCCGCCTTCTTCTGCGCCTGCTCGACGCGCTTGTTGTGCTCCTGGACGCGCCTGCGCTGCTCGTCGGGCGGCAGCGTCTCGAGCATGGTGCCGCTGCCCGGGCCGCCCCAGCCGCCGTAGGCGTTGTTCTTGGCGTCGACCTCGGCCTGGCGCATCTGCTCGCGCACCTCGGGCGACGCCTGGAAGTACTGGTCCTGGTAGCGTGCGAGTCCCCGCTGCACCGCCGCCTGGTTCGCCAGCGAGCCGTAGCCGTCGCCGTAATACATGAGCACCGGCACGGCGACGTTGGATGGCTGGTCGCGGCCGACCGGCAGGGTCGTCACCCGCACCGACTGGCCGACCAGCATCGGCGAGAAGTACCCGGCGAAGTCGCCGCCGCCCTGCACGGAGGTGCTCCCCCACCCGCCACCGCCGAACGGCGCCATCCCGCCGAGCGTCACGGTGAGGCCGTTGCCGAGCAGGATCGTGCCGTTCGGGTAGACCTGCTGGACGGTGGAGTTGAAG
>CAYMQR010000620.1:0-3088 GCA_964392195.1 uncultured bacterium
GGGGCGTGGGGCCCCCCGGGGGGGTGTACCGCGATCTGCCCCGGGGGGGGGGGGGGGGGGGGTGCCGGGAGCTTCGCGATCGAGCGCCGGATCTCCACCCTCGGTGGCGGGTGTTTCCCGCGATTCGCCGCCGGCCTCCGCGTACCGGAGCGATGGGCACTCGTTCCAGAAGCACGATCGGCACAGCGACAGGTCGTGGATCCCGGCGACGAGCGTCTCGCGCGTCGCGCGGCAGAACGGGTGGATGCCATCCAGGAAGTGCGGGCAGCTCATGATCGGTCCCTCCTGCGCTCCCGGTTCCGGTGCGACACGATCGAGCGCAGGTTTCGTGCCAGCGGCCGGAACGGCCCGCACCGAGCCTCGTCACGGCGGTGGCACGGTTCGTGCCGCCCGTTCTCTCTCCGGCCGGCGATGCGGTGGATCGCTCGGCTCGATGAAGGCGGCGCGCTCCTCGCGGACCTGGTTCCGTGGCGGAGCGAGGAGGTCACGGTGGAGCCACGAGGACCGCAAGTGGGCGGCGAGGAGCGAGCGGGCAGTGACGGCGCAAGCCGTCGAGCGGAGCACGCGGTCGCATGGGATCGCGCCGGGGAGGAGCGCCGCCGCGCGGCGGCCGAGGAGGAGCTCGCGCTCGAGCTGCGGCGCCTGCGCTACTTCCGCGATCTGCTCTGCACCGCGTGGCGCCACGCGCGCGGTGGCAGCGATCCGCACATGACGCTACGCACCGAGCGGCTGGCGCTCGCGATCGGGCTCCCCGAGCTCGACGCCGTGGTGCTGTGGTCGCATCGCGCCGCCGACGGCACCATCGCGCTGCCGTTCGTCGAGTACCTGGTGAGCCAGCTGCGGCTCGCGGCCGCGACGCTCGCGGGCCGCGACGAGGCGTTGCGGCGCAGGGCTGGCCGTCCGCTGCGCCAGCTCCTGCGCCTGCTCGCCGAGCGCCGCGACCTCGACGCCGGCCACGACGCGTTGCCCCGCCTGCGCGACGTGTTCCTGCCCGAGGAGTGGCTGGATCGGATCTGCGCGGCGGGGGGCCTCGCGGACCAGCTCGTCCTCGCGTGCGCGCCGGCCCGCGAGCCGCTCGAGCCGACGCCGGCCTCGTGACCGGTAGATTGAGCGCGTCTCACCAGGGAGGCTGGGCATGACGACCGGAGCGGGCGGCATCGTCGCGGTGGTGCTGGCGGGTGGCGAGGGACGGCGGCTGTGGCCGCTCACCCAGCGCCGCGCCAAGCCGGCCATGCCGTTCGGGGGCAAGTACCGGATCGTCGACTTCGTGCTCACCAACCTGGTGCACTCGAACATCCTGCGCATCCACGTGCTGACGCAGTACCAGCCGTATTCGCTGATCCGCCACCTGGCGCGCGGCTGGACCTTCTCGTCCCACCTGGGCCAGTACTGCGAGATCATCCCGGCGGCGTCGGGCGAGGGGCGTGGCTGGTACCAGGGCTCGGCGGACGCGCTGTTCCAGAACCTGGCGCGCTTCGAGCGCGACCGCCCCAAGATCGTCGCGGTGTTCGGCGCCGACCACATCTACCGCATGGACATCCGGCAGATGATCGAGGAGCACGTCGACTCGGGCGCCGATGCCACGGTCAGCGTGCTGCCGTACCCGATCGACGAGGCGCACCAGTTCGGCTGCCTGGAGGTGGACTCCGGGATGCGGGTGGCGCGCTTCGTCGAGAAGCCGCCCGCGCCGCCGCCGTTCCACGCCGACCCGTCGAAGGCGCTGGTGTCGATGGGCAACTACCTCTTCAACTTCGAGGCGCTGCGCGACGTCCTCCACCAGGACCACGAGAACCCGCAGAGCCGCCACGACATCGGCGGCGACATCCTGCCGGCCTACTTCGACAAGCTCCACATCCACGCCTACGACTTCTCGCAGAACCGCTGCCCCGGCATCACCGAGGCGGAGGTGGGCTACTGGCGCGACGTGGGCACGATCGCCTCGTACTGGCGGGCGTCGATGGACCTGCTCGAGGTGTCGCCGATCTTCAACATGTACAACTACGAGTGGCCGCTGCTCACCGCGCGCACCGACCACCCGCCCGCCAAGTTCGTGTTCTCGGACCGGGAATCGAACCGCCTGGGTGTCGCGACCGACTCGCTGGTGAGTGGTGGCTGCGTGGTCTCCGGCGGGCACATCGACCGCTGCATCCTGGGCCCGCGGGTGCGCATCAACTCGTACGCCACGGTCAGCGAGTCGGTGCTCTTCGAGGGCGTCGACATCGGGCGGCGCTGCAGGATCCGCCGCACCATCGTCGACAAGGACGTGAAGGTCCCTCCCGACACCACCGTCGGCTGGGACGACGAGCACGACCTCGCGCGGGGCATCGTGATCGCCGACGAGGGGATCCGCGTGGTGCCGCCGAGCGTCCAGTTCCTCGCGATCTGACGGCGGCCCTCTGCCGCCTGCGCGCGGCGCTCGGCCTCGTCGCGCGCGCGCTCAGTACCGCTCTTGGGGGAAGAACTCCGGGAAGCCGCGGAAGTCGCGGCAGCGGAACACGTGCTGGGTGCCGAGCAGCGAGCTGCCGGTGGCGTCGACGAACGGCGCGACCTCGGCGCACGACTCGAACGCCAGCGCCACCGCCGGGTGGAGCCCGCCGCTGCCGCCGACGTAGAGCGCGTCGGCGCCGGCGGGCACCTCGGCGAGGTCGTTCCAGATGTCGTACTGCTCGTAGCGGCGCTCGAGGCGCAGCGAGTAGACCCGCGGGTGGCCGGGGACGTAATACGCGAGCGCGCTCGCCTTCGCGTACTGGTTGGTGAAGAGCAGCGGGCTCGCGCCCTCGCGCCGCCACTCGTCGAGGAGCTGGCCGACGTGGCGTCCGAGGGAGTGCCAGCCGCGCAGCCGCGCCGTGGGGTCGGAGCGCGCCGGGAAGCCGGCGAAGAGCTCCCTCGTGAGCCCGGCGTTGCTCATGAGGACGCTCAGGAAGATCGACACCGTGACGCACAGCGCGGCGAGCCGGCGCAGCGCGCGGCGGTTGCGCCCGCGCACCCGCGCGAACAGCTCGTCGACCACCACCGCCGCGGCGATCGCCGCGCCCACGTACGCGGGCGCGGCCCAGTTGGCCTGCACCTTGGCCTGGCCGCTCTTGAG
>CAYMQR010000621.1:0-3069 GCA_964392195.1 uncultured bacterium
CATCCGCCAGAACCACGTCGGCGACTGGGGCACCCAGTTCGGGATGCTGATCGAGCACCTCATCGACACCGGCGCGGCGGACCAGCCCGAGCTCGGCGTCAAGGACCTCGACACTTTCTACCAGGCGGCCAAGCGCGAGTTCGACGCCAACGAGGACTTCAAGCTGCGGGCACGCAGCCGCGTGGTCGCGCTGCAGAGCGGAGATCCGCGCTCGGTCGAGCTGTGGCGGCGGCTGGTCGAGGAGTCGAAGCGCCACTTCCGCGGCGTGTACGAGCGCCTCGGCGTGCTCCTCGAGGACCGCGACATCCGCCCGGAGAGCTTCTTCAACCCGCGCCTCGGCGAGGTGATCGACGAGCTCACGCGGCGCGGGCTCGCCCGCGAGAGCGAGGGCGCGACGTGCGTGTTCCCCGACGGCTTCAGGCGCAAGGACGGCGAGGCGCTGCCGATGATCGTGCGCAAGGCCGACGGCGCCTACCTCTACGCGACCACCGACCTCGCGGCGCTGCGCTACCGCGTGACCGAGCTGCACGCCGACCGCATCGCCTACGTGGTGGGCGAGCCGCAGGCGCAGCACTTCGCGATGCTGTTCGCGGTCGCGCGCATGGCGGGCTGGCTCACCGACGCCGTGCGCGCCGAGCACGTCTCGTTCGGCTCGGTGCTAGGCCCCGACCGCAAGCCGTTCAAGACCCGCGCGGGCGGCACCATCAAGCTCGTCGACCTGCTCACCGAGTCCGTCGAGCGCGCCCGCGCCGCGCTGGACGAGCGGCCGAGCGGGCGCGACTCGGGCGACC
The DNA here is from genome assembly GCA_964392195.1 of uncultured bacterium. Lineage (GTDB taxonomy): Bacteria > JADJOY01 > JADJOY01 > JADJOY01 > JADJOY01 > JADJOY01. The sequence goes on from CAYMQR010000621.1 coordinate 792, forward strand.
TGAGCGACGAGGAGCGGGGCGAGATCGCGCGCACGCTGGGCATCGGCGCCGTGAAGTACGCCGACCTCTCGACCGACCGCCAGAAGGACTACGTGTTCGACTGGGAGCGGATGCTGGCGCTGAACGGCAACACCGCGCCCTACCTGATCAACGCGTACGTGCGGATCCGCTCGATCCTGCGCAAGGCGGGCACCACGCCGCCCGCGGGTACCCCGGTCGTCATCGGCGCGCCAGCCGAGCGCGACCTGGCGCTCGCGCTCACCCGCTTCCCCGAGGTCGTCGACGCCGTCGCCGACAAGCTGCTGCCGCACGTGCTCTGCACGTACCTCTACGAGCTCGCGTCGCGCTACCACAAGTTCTACGAGAACTGCCCGGTGCTGTCGGCCGACGACGCCGCCACTCGCACCAGCCGGCTCGCGCTCTGCGACGTGGTGGCGCGGGTGCTCCACCAGGGCCTCGCGCTGCTCGGCATCGACACCGTCGAGCAGATGTGACGGACACCTCGCGCCTCGCTCACCGCCGGCATCCGCGTCAGGCCTCACCGTGACCCGACTCGTCGTCTTCGATCTCGACGGGACGCTCGTCGACTCCCGGCACGACATCGCGCTCGCGGCCAACCTGACCCTCGAATCGCTCGGGCTGGCGCGGCTGCCCGCGGCGACGGTGGTCGGGTTCGTGGGCGGAGGGGTCAAGAACCTCGCGCTGCGCTGCCTGCGCTCCGCCACGCCGCCGGGCGACGAGCCGCCGCCACCGGACGCGTTCGTCGAGCGCTTCATGCCGATCTACTCCGAGCACCTCCTCGACCGCACCCTGCCCTACCCGGGCGTCGTGGACACCCTCGCGGCGCTGCGCGACGCCGGCGTCGAGACCGCGGTCGTCACCAACAAGCCGGCCGCCCCGGCGCGCAAGATCGTGGACGGGCTCGCGCTCGGCCCGTTCGCGATCCTGGTCGGCGGCGACTCGATGCCGGTCCGCAAGCCCGACCCCGAGCCGCTCCGCAAGGCGCTCGGCCACGTCGGCGCCGCCACCCACGAGGCGCTCTACGTCGGCGACATGGCCGTCGACGTCGAGACCGCGCGCGCGGCGGGCGTGCGCTTCGTCGGCGTGACGTGGGGGATCGGCCGGCGTGCCGACATGGAGACCGCGGGCGCCCGCGACTTCGTCGACCACATGCACGAGCTCCTCCCCTGGACGGGAGTGGGCGGCCCCGGCGCGGGCGGTCTGGCGCCATGATCGAGCGGCTGTCGTTCCCCAACCCGAGGGGCCAGACGCTCGCCGGCGAGCTGCACCTGCCTCCCGAGGGCGTGGCGCGCGGCATCGCGGTGGTGCTCTGCCACGGCATGGAGTCGAGCCGCTCCGGGCTCAAGCACGTGCGGCTCGCGAAGGAGCTCGCGGCGAGAGGCTTTCCGGCGCTGCGCTTCGACTTCGCCGGCTGCGGCGATTCCGAGGGGCGCTTCGAGGACATGACGTACACCCGTGAGGTCGAGGACCTGCGCGGCGCGGTGGCGCTGCTCAGGAACCGCGGCGTCGATCGCTACGCACTGTTCGGCTCCAGCATGGGCGGCGCGGTGGCGTTCCTGCTCGCCGGCGGCGAGCCCGTGCCACCGGGCCTGGTGGGGGTGGCCACCCTCGCCGCGGTCGCGCGTCCCGGGCGGGTGCCGAGCCCGATGATCTCGATCGAGACCTACGAGCGCTGGAAGCGCGACGGTTTCCTGCCGCTCTCCGAGGGCCGGCGGGTGGCCTTCACGCTGATGGAGGACGCGCGGGCCATCGACGTGCCGGCGGCGGCGGCGAGGGTGCGCGTGCCGGTGCTGGTGATCCACGGCGCCGCCGACGAGGTCGTGCCCGTGGAGGACGGGCACGTGCTCCACGCCGCGGTGCCGCACGATCGCAAGGAGCTGGTGATCGTCGACGGCGCGGACCACCGCTTCAGCGACCCGGCGCACCTCGATCGGGCCATGACCAAGCTCGCGAGCTGGCTGCCCGCGAGCTTCGGCGCGTGACAGGCGGCTGAAAAACTCGCGGATGCGAGTTCTTCACCAGCCTGCCCACATGTCTTCGGGGAGCGCGCGAAGCGCGCGGGTTCCAGACCCCCGCCCGCCTGGAGGGCAGGCGCCGGCGGCGCCGTGGTCCCTCGGCGCCGGTCCCGGGGGGGGCCACCCCCAAATCGACTCGACCAGCTCGTCGACGCGCCTCCGGCGCGTGCCTCGTTCAGCAGCCCGCTGGCCCGCGTCCCCCCCGTTCGCTGCGCGGCGCGGGCAGCCGCCGGCCCGCGCCG
>CAYMQR010000622.1:0-3068 GCA_964392195.1 uncultured bacterium
ATGGGCGTGGCCGTGGCGTAGCAGCATCACCTGCACCGCGAACTCGACGTCCACGAGCCCGCCCGGGCCGAGCTTGAGGTCGACCGAGCCGCCGAGCTGGCGCGCCCGCTCGAGCTCCATGCGGTGCCGCATGTGGCGGATCTCGGCGGTCTGGGCGTCGCTCAGCCCGCCGCCGTAGACGGCGGCGTCGCGGATCTCCGCGGCGATGGTGGCGAGGCTCTCGTCGCCGGCGACGAGCCGCGCCTTGATGAGCGCCTGCCGTTCCCACAGCGCGGCCTCGCTCTCGTGGTAGCGGCGGAACGAGTCGAGGCTCGCGACCAGCGGCCCCGCGTTCCCCGACGGCCTGAGCCGCGCGTCGATCGGGTAGACGATGCCACTGCCGGTGACGGCGGAGAGCGCGGTGATCATCCGCTGCGTCACCTTCGCGAAGAACTCGCGGTTGGTGATGCTGCGGTCGCGGCCCTCGGTGGCGCCGGGCGGGTCGTAGAGGAAGATCAGGTCGAGGTCCGAACCGTACTGGATCTCGCGGCCGCCGAGCTTGCCCATGCCGAGCACGCCGAAGCGCGCGCGCTCGCCGTTCTCGCCGACCGGGTGGCCGAAGCGCGCGATGGTCTGCTCGAGCGCCCAGTCGAGGGCCGCTCCCAGGCACACCTCGGCGAGGTCGGAGAGCTGCAGGGTGAGCGCTTCCAGGTCGAGCGTGCCGACCAGGTCGTGGAAGCCGATCCGCAGCGTCTCCTCGGTGCGGAAGACCCGCAGCGTCTCCAGCACCTCCTCGTCGTCGTCGGCCTGGCGCAGCCGCTCGGCGAGGTCGGCGGCGAGGTCCTCGCGGGCGCGGGTGGGGCCGGCGGCGCCGGCGCGGATCAGGCCGTCGATGAGCTCGGGGTGGGAGATCAGGATCTCCGACAGGAATACGCTCGAGCTGAAGAGCCGCATCAGCAGGCGCGCGATGGTCGGGTTCTCGGCGAGCAGGCTCAGGTAGGCGCTGCGGGCGCCCGAGGCGTTGAGGAAGCGCTCGAGGTGGGCGAGGGCGAGGTCGGGCTGGGGGGAGCTCGCGGCCTCCTCCATCAAGAGCGGCGCCACCCGGTCGAGGCGCGCCTTGGCCTCGCTGGTGGTGGGCGCCTTGGGTGGCCCGTCGCGCAGCACCGTGAGCGCGTGGCGCGCCGCCGTGACGCTGTCGAAGCCCAGCGCGGTGAGCTGGGCGTCCTCGACCGAGGCGATGTCGGGAGTGTCGAAGAGCGCCCGCACCTCGGGCCGGACGCGGCGCGTGCGCTCGCCCTCGGCCTCGTGGAAGAACGTCCGGAAGATCGCCGACACCGCCGAGCGGTGGGCCTCCAGGTCGCGCACGAAGGCGTCGGTGGGGTCGCCGCCCGTAGCGGATCGGTAGCCCATGCGGCGCGCGAGCAAGCGGAGCTCCTCGCGATCCGTGGGGAGGCGGTGGCTCTGCCGCTCGGTGACGATCTGGATGCGGTGCTCGAGGTGGCGCAAGAAGACGTAGGCGGCGTCGAGGCGAGCGTGATCGTCGGGGCTCAGGTAGCCGTGCGAGACCAAAAGCGGCAGCGCCTCGAGGCTGCCGCGCACGCGGATGCGGCGGTCCTTGCCGGCGTTGATGAGCGCCAGCGTCTGCACCACGAACTCGATCTCGCGGATCCCGCCCTTGCCGAGCTTGACGTTGCGGATGTGCTCGCCGCCCGGCGCCAGGCCGACGTCGATGCGGCGCTTCATCTCCTTCATGTCCTCGACCGTCGAGTAGTCGAGGTAGCGGCGGAACACGAACGGCTCGACCGCTTTCAGGAAGGCCTCGCCGAGGGCGCGGTTGCCGGCGACCGGCCGCGCCTTGAGCAGCGCCGCGCGCTCCCAGGTGCGGCCGTAGGCCTCGTAGTAGACGAGGGCGTTGCGGAGCGAGTGGGCGACGGCGCCGCTGGTGCCCATCGGCCGGAGCCGGAGGTCGACCCGCATCGCGAAGCCGTCGTCGGTGTTGCGGCTGAGCGCCAGTGTCAGGCGCTCGCCGAGCTTCGTGAAGAACTTGCCGACGGGTACCTGGCCGGTGCCGCTCTCGGTGCCGAGGGTCTCCTCGAGGTCGGAGTGGAAGAGGTAGATGAGGTCGATGTCCGAGGAGAAGTTGAGCTCGCGGCCGCCGAGCTTGCCCATCCCGAGGACGACGAAGCCGGGCGGCGCATCGCCGCCGCGCACGGCGTCCGGCGAGGCCGCCGCGCCGCGCTCGGCCTCGAGCCCGCGCTGGAGCTCGGTGACCGCGACCCCGAGCAGCGCCTCGGCGAGGTGGGTGATCTCGGTGACGGTCTCGCCGAGGGACGCGAGCCCGGCGAGGTCGCGGGCCGCGATCCGCAGGTAGGTCTCGCCCTTGGTGAAGCGCAGCGCCCGGTCGAGGTCGCCCTCGCGGCCCAGCCACGCGAGCGCGCGGCGCTTCATGTCGTCGGCCGGGATCGGGCCTGGCTCGAGGACGTCGACCAGGAAGCGCCCGAGCCACTCGGGGTGGCGCGCGAGCAGCGTGGTCAGGAACGCGCTGCCGCCGAGCAGCGCGTGCAGCGCCGCGAACGCGCGGGTGTCGCCGAGCTGGGCGAGGGCCTCGACCGCCTCGGGCTCCTCGGCGAGGCGCTGGAATCCGCGCAGCGCCATCTCCGGGTCGGCGGCCTGGTCCCACGCGCGGGCCAGCGCGAGCACGCAGTGCTCGAGCGGCTCGCGCGCCGCGAGCGCGAGCAGCTCGTTCGCCGCCGCGCCCGGGGCCGTCGCGCCGAGGTCGATCAGCGCCTCGGTGACCGCGGTCCGGTCGCGCGCGGCGACCGCGGCCGCGAGCGCCTGACCGGCGGCGCGGGCGTGCTCTTCGAGGGGCGAGAGGATGGTGTGCACGGATGGCGCTCAGCGGCCCGCCGGAGCGGGGTCGGGGATGGGTGGGGTCGCGCCTGAGCCGGCGGCGGGCGACTCGCCGCCCAACGGCGATGCGATGCTGGCTCACGAACGCGGCGTGCGTCGCCTCGCCGCCGCCGGGGCGTCGTTGCCGGAGCGTCCCCGTGGCACCCGGGCGCGCCCCCGTGAACCGGGCTCAGTTGCGG
>CAYMQR010000623.1:0-3063 GCA_964392195.1 uncultured bacterium
GGGTCCCGCTCGATGCGGTGAGGTGATCCCCGGCCGCGACGGAGCGCGGCCCTCCCGCCGATCGACCCCGCACCGCGGGTGTGTAGGGGCGAGCGCCAGCTCGCCCGATTTCACGCGCGGCGAGCGCGACCCACGGTCGCAGCACCGGCGATCCCGCGCGAGACGGACGCGCGTGCACCGATCGATCGCGAGCCCGGGCGGCCTCACGGCCGCCCCTACGCTCCCACACGACGTCCGATCGGCGACACCGACGATCGGCCCGCACCGCTCGGTCGCGCGCACGCCCCGCGACGCGATGTCGACCCGCACCGCGGGTGTGTAGGGGCGAGCGTCAGCTCGCCCGATTTCACGCGCGGCGAGCGCGACCCACGGTCGCAGCACCGGCGATCCCGCGCGAGACGGACGCGCGTGCACCGATCGATCGCGAGCCCGGGCGGCCTCACGGCCGCCCCTACGCTCCCACACGACGTCCGATCGGCGACACCGACGATCGACCCGCACCGCAGGTGTAGGGGCGAGCGCCAGCTCGCCCGATTTCACGCGCGGCGAGCGAGGCCCCCAGCCTCTCTCACCCCACGCCGCAGACGGCGAGGACGAGGAGGGACTGGGCGACCCAGTAGGTGCTGTTGATCAGGAAGCTGCGCGCGGGGATGGGCGCGGCGAACTTGTCGATGGCGATGAGCGCGTCCGAGACCACGAAGAACGTGGCGCCTACTCCGGCGAGCAGGCTCCAGTTCCACGCCTTCCACGCCATCACCGAGATCACCCCCATGTAGACCGCGACCGGCATCACCATCGAGCCGAGCTTGGCGCGCAGCGCGGCCACCAGCGCGCCGCCGCCGCCGAGCACCAGCACCAGCGGCCACACCGACCAGCGCGGCGACCAGAAGCCCACGATGTACGCCACGTGGCCCACCAGGAACGACGCGAGGCCCGCGACGAAGAACCGCTTCGGCTCGAGCAGGAAGGCATCCCCGATCGTGCCCAGCACGATGCCGAGGGCGATCGCCACCAGCCGCCCGTGCTCGGCCGTGCTCGGCACCAGCAGCACGCAACCGATCAAGAGCGTGGTCACGATCTTGGCGATCCCGAACACCTTGCGCGGGAGCCGCAGCGTGTCGGCGGTGATGAAGAGCGTGGCCCAGCCGGCGGCGCCGGTGAGCAAGAGCGCCCGCGTGCCTTCGAGATCGAGCGTCGGAAGCTGCATTGCCGTTCTCCCCGTTTCCGTCAGCGCTCGACCGGCAGCCCGGCGTCGACCCACGCCACCATGCCACCCTTCAGGTTCGACACGTGCTCGAAGCCGAGCCCGGTCAGGATCGCCGCGGCGGTGGTGCTGCGGACCCCGGAGCGGCAGATCACGATGAGGTGGTCGCTGGTGCGTGCGCCGAGCTCGCTGGCGCGCCACGGCAGATCCCGGAGCGGCACCAGCACGCTGCCTTCGATGTGGCCGAGATCATCGCTCCGCTCGCCGGGCTCGCGCACGTCGATCAGGAGCGGCGGCGTCGACGCGTGGCGTTCGCTCTCGACCTCCCGCGGGCTGAGCTGCCGCACCTGGCTCAGCTCGGCGAGGCTCGGGAACTTGACCGCGTCGTCGTCGAGGGCGGTCTGGTTCGGCATCAGCACTTCCTGGATCTTCTCGGGGAGCGGCAGGCCCAGGCTCTTCATGATCTCGACGTATTCGTCGCGGCTCTTGCCCGCGAGCCGCGGGTTGAGGCGCTTCTCGTCGCCGATCGTGGAGCGCGTGTTGCCGCGGTAGTCGTGGGCCGGCAGCACGATCGTCTCGTCCGGCAGCGTGAAGAGCTTCGCGGTGATGCCGTCCCACTGCGCGCCCGCGTCGCCGCCCTGGAAATCGGCGCGGCCAGTGCCGCGGATCAACAGCGTGTCGCCGGTGAAGACGTAGCCTCCGCCCTCGAGGCAGATGCTGTCGGGGGTGTGCCCCGGCGTCGCCAGCACGCGCAGCTCGTGGTTCCCGATCGCGATCGTGTCGTCGTCCTCGACGTGGATGTCGACGTGGGGCGACGGCGCGTTGCGGTGCATCACCACCTTGGCGCCCACCAGCTCGCGGAGGTCCTGCCCGGCGGTGCGGTGGTCGGCGTGGGTGTGGGTGTCGACGATCAGCTCGAGGCGCAGCCCCTCGTAGGCGAGCAGCGCCAGGTAGCGATCGAGGCGATCGCGCAGCGGATCCACGAGCAGCGCGCGGCTCGTCTCGTCGCACGACACCAGATACGTCTTGCACTTGCCCCGGTTCAGCTCGCGGACGCGCATGACGTCTCCCCCGCCTTCCTCGGTTCAGCTAGGATCAGCGCTCGACCCGGATGTCGAGGTCCCGCCAGTTCCAGCCGCGATCGTCGCTCACCACCACGATGCCGCGGTAGCGACCCGGCGCCGCCGGCCAGCCTTCTACCTCCCCGCCGCCCCGCGCGCCGAGCCAGAACGGGATCCCGTACACGTCGACGCGCGCGTCCCGGGACGTGGCGCGCCACTCGAGCGGCTCGCCCACGCGCGCCTTCGTCGGCGGCCGCGCGATGGGCGGCGGGTCGAGGTTCCGGCTCCGCGGCGGCCGGTCCTCGAGGGTCCACGCGAGGTACTGGGCGGCCAGCGGGCTCGCCTGGAAGCGGTCGCGCAGCGCCCGCCGGTAGAGCGCCTTACCCTCCCCGAGCGAGCCTGTGTCGGCGCTCCAGGCCGCCAGGTGCGAGCGCGCGAAGTCGAGGGTCTCGAGCAGCGCGCGTCCCTCGTGGACCAGGCGCTCGGTGGGGTACCAGAGGTCGTCCACCAGGTCGGGGGCGAGGTCCGACGAAGCGAGCCGCTCGTGGGTGGTCGCCATCTCCGCCGCGACCCGCGCCAGCTCGCCGCCGGCGCGCGCCACCTGGGCTCTCGAGCCGAGCGGGAGCGCCGCGCGGAAGCGCGCGATCGCCTCCTCCATCGGCGCGTTGGTCGGCACCTCGACTCCCTCCGGGTGGAGGTCGCCGTGGCCGCGGAACATGTCCATGAGGCGCGGCAGCAGCTCCGAGAGGCTCCCGGCCGCGCTCTCCATCTCGACGGCGCGGCGGCGCGCGAGGTACG
>CAYMQR010000624.1:0-3054 GCA_964392195.1 uncultured bacterium
CGCGGTCAGCACCAGGTTGGCGTGGCGCGCCGCGAGCTGGCGCGCGAGCTCGGCGCCGAGCCCGGACGACGCGCCGGTGATCAGCACCCACGATTCGCGGAAGAGATCGGACATGGAAGGCGCCCCGAGCGGCGCGTGGCGAGCACGCGCGGATCGCAAGCGCCTTCACGTAGCGCGGGCCGCCGCGGGGCGGCAAACGGGATCGCCGCGACGGGGAAACCGACCCCCGCCGCGCTCGGCGAGATCGCTTCAGGTTCGGGACGTCAGGGGCGGGGAGGACGGCGGATGCGGGCGGCGGGGACGCCGCGGATGGGCCGGGGGCCGGACGCCGCCGCCGCACCCGAGCTCACACCTCTCGTCCGCGGACTGCCCGAGCGCAAGCGGGGAGCCGCGCAGGTCTGTCCGGATTCGAGCTGGTCCACGCACTCGTCGCAGATCCCCGAGGTGGGACGGTGATCGAGCAGGGGCTCTTTCTCGCCCAGATGGGCTCCGCACCAGGCACATTCGACGATCATGGAAGCGACCTCTCAGGCAGCCCACCCCCTGCAAGGCGAAGCGACCAGCCTGGCATCGAGCAAGAAGCGCGCCCGCGCCCGGCGCTCGCCGCCCGGTCACCGCCGCTACGAAATTCTTGCAGTTTCCCGGACCGCGCGGGAGCCGAGATCCGTCACGTGGCACGAACCTGACGAATCGTCTCGATCCGTCGGGGCGGCTTGACCGGGCTCCGCCGGTGCGAATCCCGACGGCGGGCAGCTCACCTGGCGAGCGACGGGACGACCCAGCCGCCGAACGCCCGCTCGAGCTCCCGGGCGACCGCGATCGTGACGTGGTCGTTGCCGTGCACGGCCGCCACCTGGATCCCGAGCGGGACTCCGGCGGGATCCAGGCCCAGCGGGACCTGCGTCACCGGCAGCTCCATCACGTTGAGGATGGCCGTGTAGGCCCAGCACACCGGCGGCGCGAGCGGGAACGCGTGGCGCGGCGCCACGCTCGCGTACGGCGGGTAGAGCAGCACGCCGTTGGGACCGATCAGCTTCACCAGCTCGGCGCGCAGCTCGGCGCCGAGGGCGGCGAGGCGCTGCGTGCGGCCCGGCGTCCACCTGGGCACCTTCTCGAGGAGCGCCAGCATGATCGCGGGGAGCGTGTGGTCCGAGCGGCCGAAGCCCCACTCCACCAGCTCGAAGGCCGCGTTCAGCGGCACGCCGTTACCGAGCATCGTCGCGAAGTCGTCCCCCTCCGACGAGCTCAGCATCGCCGACCAGATCTCGAGCGACTGCTTGAGCCGCGGCACGTGCTCCCACTCGACGCGCGCGCCGCGCTCGGCGAGCGCCTCGGCGACGCGCCGCTGGGTCTGGCGCAGCTCGTTGCTCACCGGGATCAGGCCGTTGTCCTCGATCGACACCACCCGCAGGCCGTCGAGGCGCACGCTGTCGGGATCGCCGAGCGGCCACGCGATGCAGCCCGCCTCGAGCCCGTCCGGCCCGGCGAGGATGCGCAGCAGCGGCATCAGGTCCTCGGCCCGGCGCGCGAGCGGGCCGGTCGTGCAGTAGCGCTGGGTCGCGCCCTGCGCGAGCGGGAACTGGCCGCTGTTGGGCACCAGGCCGCCGGTCGGCTTGTGGCCGAACACGCCGTTGAAGAAGGCCGGCATGCGGATCGAGCCGCCCACGTCCGAGCCGAGCCCGAACGGCGCGCCGCCGGCGCCCACGATCGCGCCCTCGCCTCCCGAGCTGCCGCCCACGGTGCGGCGCGGGTCATAGGGGTTGTTGCTGCGCCCGTACACGCGGTTGTTCGACTCCATCCACATGCAGAGCTCGGAGACGTTGGTCACGCCGAGCGGGATCGCGCCGGCGGCGCGCAGCCGCGCCACCGCGGTGGCGTCGCTGGTGGCGAGGTAGCCCTTGCGTGCCACCAGGCCGGAGGTCTGCGGCATGCCGGTGAGCGCGAAGCACTCCTTGATCGAGCACGGCACGCCGTGGAACGGCGGCAGGGAAGATGGATCGCGGGTGGACGCGAGCAGCGCGTCGGCGCGGCGCGCCTCCTCGCGCGCGGCGTCGAAGCGCTCGGCGACCATCGCGTTGAGGATGCGGTTCACGCGCTCGATCTGCGCGATGTGCGCGTCGACGGCCTCGAGCGAGGTGAGCTCGCGAGCGCGGATGCGGCGCGCCAGCTCGGAGCCGGAGAGAAGCAGCAGCGGATCGATGGCCATCAGCGCGCTCCGCCGGTGGGAGCGGAGGTGGCCGGATCGGCGTTCTCGCTCTCCGCCTCCCTCTCGAAGTCACCGGGCTCCATGGCGACCCGCTGCACGACGTCCTCGACCGTCTCGCCGAGCCCGAAGAGATGCGGGTACGAGCGCTGCCACGCGGCGAGCATCTCGTCCATGGGGAAGTCGGCGTATTCGCCGCGGTAACGCAGGTACTCCATGTGCTGGTTGCCGTCGCGGTCGAAGGGATGGAAGAGCGCGTCGTGCTCGCCGTCGAAGTCGAGCGGGCGGACGCGGAACTTCTCGCACAGCGAGGCGTTGAAGGTGGGCGTGGCCTTGACCCAGCGCCCGCCCAGCCACAGCTCGACGTAACCATGGAACACGAACTCGTCGGTGCCCATGCGCTCGCGCAGCTTCTCGGTGGCGAGGTGGTTGCGGACGTCGGCGAAGCCGAGCCGCGCCGGTACACCCACCGCGCGCGCGCACGCGGCGAGCGCGATCGCCTTGGGCACGCAGAAGCCGCGCCCTTGGGCGAGGATCTGGCTGGCGCGGAAGTCGTCGACCGACATGCCGGTCATGTAAGGGTCGTAGCGGATCGCGTCGCGCACCGCGTAGAAGAGCCGCACCGCCTTGGTGCGATCGTCGGCCGCGTCGCCGATCGCCTGGCGCGCGAACGCGACGAGCGACGGTTCCTGCGAATCGAGGAACGGCGTGGGCGCGAGATAGGGGGCGAGCTCGACGGTGTCCATGGTGGGCGGAAATTAGCCGCGATCGGCGGCGCTCGTACAGCGATCGACGTGAGTAGCCACGCCTCGAACGCCGTCGTATCGCCGGGCACGCGGCGCGTGCCCCTC
>CAYMQR010000625.1:0-3043 GCA_964392195.1 uncultured bacterium
GAACGAGCTGATCCGCTGGATCGGCGCGCCGTTCTTCTGGCGGCTGCGCTCGATCGCCCGCAGCCGCGGGCTCGTGCAGGCCCTCGAGTACGGCGAGTACATCGAGGGCGACGATCTCTCGCTGCTCTGCGACGTGCCCGAGTTCGCGCCCACGCGCGAGCTGCCCGAGCGCTACGCGGTGATCGGTCCGCTCTACTGGGACCCGCTGTGGCCGGACCCGGACTGGATCGACGAGCTGCCCGAGGACCGCTCGGCGGTCTACGTGTCGCTCGGCTCGAGCGGCACGCCGGCGCTCTTCCGCGCGCTCGCCACGGCGCTCGGCGCCGAGGGCGCTTCGGTCGCGATCGCCACCGGGCGGCAGATCGCCCGCGACGAGCTGCCGAGCGGCGCCGGCGTGTGGACCGCCGAGCTGGTGCGCGCCACGCGGGTGCTCGAGCGGGTGGGGCTGTGCGTGTGCCACGGCGGCAACGGCACCGTGTACCAGGCGCTCTCGCGCGGCGTGCCGCTGGTGTGCGTACCCACCCACCTCGAGCAGCGCTTCAACGCGCGCCGCGTAGCCGAGCTCGGGCTGGGGCTCGAGCTCGACCTGCGGCGGCTGCTCGCCGAGCCGGCGCTCCTCGGCCGCGCCGTGCGCACCATCCGCGACGACCCCGGCTTCCGCGAGCGCACTGCCTCGTGGCAGCGCCGCATCGCGGCGATCCCCGCGGCGGCCAACGCCGCCGACGCGATCGAGAAGCTCTTGCCGGCGCACTCGACGCGCGCCGCGTGAACCGCGCTCAGCGCGCCGACGGCGCCTCGACCACCCGCCGCGAGGTCGCGCGGTAGAGCTTGCAGCAGCGCGCGCACCCCGGGTACGAGCCGCCCGCGGCGTCGAGCGCGCGCCTCAGGCGCCGGAAATCCGGCGAGTTCCAGATCGACTCGAGCGGCTGCTCGCGGACGTTGCCGAGCGCCCGCTGGATGAACTGGCAGAACACCACGCGCCCGTCGGCGAGCACGCGCAGGTCGGTCCACGGGTAGTGGCAGCGCGCCTCGATGGTGCGGCCGCCGTCGCCGTACCAGGTCGCGAGCTCGCTCGCGCTCAGGTCGGGCTTCACCCACACCGGGATCCCGTTCGAGCTCGGCAGCCACGCCGGCCGCGGGAAGCCCGCGGCGGGAGCGTCGGGCGCCGCGAGCCCGGGATCGGGCTCTCCCGTGTGACGGGTCCAGGCGAGAGCGTGCTCGGCGCGCAGCCTGGGAGTGAAGAGGGTCGGGTGCTGGAAGGTGACGCCGTCGAGGGCGAGGTCGCGCGCGAGTCGCACCACGCTCTCGGTGTCCGCGTGGGGCAGGACGCAGTTGAGGAGCACCCGGGTGCCGTTGCGGTGGCGGGCGAGGAACGCGAGCCCTTCGCGTTCGCTCGCGCCGGTGGGGGTTCCGGCGTCGAGCGAGTGGGGTGAAACCAGCAGGAACGTGGGGCGGGCGTCGAGCAAGCGCCGCCCGCGCTCGCTCGCGAGCAGCACGCCGTTGGTGTTGAGGCCGATGCGTAACCCACGCGCGCGGGCGCGTGCGACGATCTCGGCGAGGTCCGCGCGCACCAGCGGCTCGCCGCCGGTGAGATAGAGTCCGGCGCGGAGGCGGGCGGCGGCATCGACGACCTCGAGCGCCTCGGCGGTGGAGAGCTCGCCGGTGGCGTCGTTGAGCAGCGCGGGCTGCAGGAAACAGAACGAGCAATCCAGGTTGCAGCGGTTGGTGATCTCCCACGTCAGGGCCAGCGGACGCGCGGCGCGGCCGCGCCCGAGGCGATGCTCGAACGGCAGCGCGAGCGCGCGCGCCACCGCGCGCCAGCGCGGCACGCCGCCGACGGCGTCGAGGTGCGCGAGCTTGGAGCTGAGCGTGCTCACGCTCGCGGGTGGCGCGCGGTGCGTGGGCCCGCGAGGCGGACGGCGGGAGCGCGCATGAGGTGGAGCCGGACGGCGCGAGCGAGGAGGGTGCCGCGATGGTACCACGCGCTTCCGTGGGTCGCCGCGCTCGCCTGTCGGCCGCTCGGCCATCCCGACGGCGTGCAGCGTGTCGCGGCGGCGGTCGTCCCCGCCGAGGTGGCGCGCCCTTGGGAACCACCCGCCGCGGTGCCGCCGGCGCTGCCGGTCCGCGTGGCGCGGGCGCACGCGGGATCGGGCGCGATCCTCGACGCCGACGCGGTCCTCGCTCTCGACGGGCGCGCGCTGACGCTGAACGCGCCGGCGGCCGCCGGCGGCGCCGCCGCGAGCGCTCCGCGCGTGGTGGTGGACTTCGGCCGCGAGGTGGTGGGCCGCCCCGAGCTCTTCGTGGCACCCGGCTCGACCGGGACCCTCGAGGTCACCCTCGGCGAGTCGTCCGCCGAGGTCGAGAGCGCGCCGGGCGCGGTGCCGTTCCCGGTCCGGTTCGGCGCCGCCGCGAGTGGCATCGGCGGATGGTGGAGCGGCGAGGTGTCGGGGTTTCGCTACCTCGCGATCACGGCGCGGCCCGCGAACGACGCGCCCGCGTCGGTGCGCGTCGACGTGGCGCGCGTGGTGGGCGCCGTCGGCGCGAGCACCGTCACCGGCCGCTTCGAGAGCTCGGAGCCGGCGCTCGACCGGGCGTGGGCCGCGGGAGTCGAGAGCGCGCGGCTCTGTCTCTCCCCCGGCCCCGAGAGCGTGGTCCTCGACGGCGCCAAGCGGGATCGTGCGGTGTGGGCCGCCGACGTCGCGATCGCCGCGCGCACGATGTACGTCGCGGGTCTCGACCGCGAGGCGGTCACGCGCTCGCTGGTGCGGCTCGCGGGGCTGCGCTCGTCGACCGCCGCCGCGGCGCAGCCGGTCGCGGCCACCGACCACGAGGGCGGCAGGCTCGAGCTCGTCGACTACGGCGCGTGGTGGCTGATCGCCGCTCGCGACCTGTGGCGCGAGGCGGGCGACGACCCGACCGCGCGCCGGCTCTTCCCCAAGGCGCGCGCGCAAGCCGAGTGGCTGGCGCGGCGCGTGGAGAGCGACGGGCTGGTCCGCAAGCGCGCCGACGAGCTCGAGTGGTGCTACTCGCTGCATCGCGTGGG
>CAYMQR010000626.1:0-3039 GCA_964392195.1 uncultured bacterium
CTTCGAGCCCCAGGCGCCGGTCCGCCTCGAGCAGCGCGTCGAGCGCCCACGCGAGCGTGGCGAGGGCGTAGTTGGCGTTGGGGAACGAGAACGGCTTCGAGCTCGGGTACTCGGGCGAATAGGTGGTGGGGAAGAACACGCTACCGTCGGCGCGCCGCGCCATCGCCGAGAGATAGGTGTTCACCGCGCCGGCGAGCAGCGGCACGAGCCGCTCGCGCAGGTCGTCGTCGTCGCGCGTCACCGCGTCGCGCTCCCAGCAGCGCCTGAGCGCCCACGGCAGGTTGCCGAGCTCGAAGCTGACGAAGGGCTGCATGCCGACGATGCTCACCAGGTCGTGGCTCGACGTCCGCCCGATGTGCAGCATCGGCGTGTAGCGGCGCGGCAGGAACGGGCCGGCGTTGGCCTCGAGGTTGGCGCGATGGGCCCACAGCGAGTCGCACAGCGAGTCGAGCTGCGCGAGCCGTCCGGCGGTGGTGACCGGCGAGTAGCTGAGCTGGACGTTGAGGTTCCACCACGTGCCGGGCCAGCCCGAGGGCGCGAGCCACGGCCCCTGGTTGTCGAGCACCACGCCGCCCGGGCGGGTCGCCGACGCGTGCTTGTACATCTGCAGCCAGTAGAAGGCCTCGACGCGGCGATCGGGGAGCGAGAGCCAGCCGGCGGGCCAGTAGCCGTGCCACCAGGCGCGGTGCTCGGCGAGCAGCGCCTCGGCGCCGCGCGCGGCGGCGGCGCGGACCCGCGCCGCGGCCAGGTCCGCGGCTCCGCTCGCGTCGCGCAGCGGCTCGAAGGCGAGTAGTGCCAAGCGCTCGCCGGGCGCGCCGTCCACCACCTGCCACGCGGTGCCGTGCTCGCCGCGCCCGAGCGGCAGCGGCTGCGTCACGCGCTCGATCGAGCCGTCGCGGGTGATCGACGGTGCGACCGGCGTCAGCGCTCGCGGCAGCGGGTCTCCCGAGATCGCGTAGGGCGACGGGATCGGCGCCAGCGGCTCGAACGTGAGCGACGCACCGGACTCGGCAAGGCTCGCGCCGAGCTCGAGCACCACGGTGCGTTCGGTGGCGTGGGTGAGCTGGCGCAGCTCGAGCGCGCCGGCGTCGGTGGTGACGGTGGCGCGGACCTCCGCGTTCCACAGGTCGATGCGTCCGTGGAACGCGGTGATCCGCCCCACCGGGTGGAGCTTCCAGCGCCCGATCGGCACCCGCGGCAGGTACGAGATGCTGGGCGAGAGTGGGAACGAGCCGTCGGCGTGGTTGTCGCCGAGCTCGAGCACGAGCGCGCCGTCGTCGTCGACGGTGAGCGTGGTGCCGAGGAAGCCGTTGCCGGTGAAGAGCGACTCGCCCCACGCTCGTGGCACCACGTCCCAGACCGGGTCGGCGTCCGCGAGCGTGGCGGGCCAGTCGACCGCGCTCGCCACCAGCGCGTCGTCTCGCCCCGCCCCGCTCGAACCACAGCCAGCGGCCGCGGCCAGCCACAGGGCCACGAGGCTCGCGCGTCGGCGGATGAGGGCGTTGATAGACACGGGCCTAGTGATGATAGTCTCGCCTCGTCCCCAGCTCCAGCGGTGGAGCGAGGCACCACTCGCCCGTGGATCGATCGCCACACCCGCTCATGACCGTTCGCCGCGCGCTCGCCGTCGCGTGGCTGGCGCTGGCCACCGCGTGCGGCTCGGGCTCCGGCGCGGCTCCCGCGCCGCCGATCGAGCGCGACGCCGATGGGCGCTGGACCGCCGCGAGCGCGGCCGCCTGGTACGACGCGCAGCCCTGGCTGGTGGGCGCCAACTTCATCCCCAGCACCGCCATCAACCAGCTCGAGATGTGGCAGGCGGAGACCTTCGACCCCGACACCATCGACCGCGAGCTCGGCTGGGCGGCGGACGTGGGCATGAACGTGATGCGGGTCTTCCTCCACGACCTGCTGTGGGACGCCGACCCGCGGGGCTTCGTCGAGCGCGTCGACCGCTACCTCGCGATCGCCGACCGCCACGGCATCCGCACCATGCTGGTGCTGTTCGACAACGTCTGGGACCCCGAGGCGCACCTCGGTCCCCAGCCCGCGCCCGTGCCCGGCGTCCACAACTCGGGCTGGGTGCAGAGCCCCGCCAAGCAGGAGACCCTCGCCTTCGCCAACGACCCGGCGCTCCAGGCGCGCCTCGAGCGCTACGTGAAGGGCGTGGTGGGCGCGTTCCACGATGACCGCCGCGTGCTGATGTGGGACCTCCTCAACGAGCCCGGCAACTCGAACATCCACACCGGCTGCCTGCCGCTCCTCGAGGCGGCGTTCCGCTGGGCGCGCGAGGTGGCGCCGAGCCAGCCGCTCACCGCGGGCTCGTGGTTCCTGCAGACCTGGGCGCAGGTCTCGAAGACCTCCCTCGACCTCTCCGACGTGGCGACGTTCCACAACTACGACACCGAGCCCGACACCGCGGCGCTCGTCGAGCGCCTGCGCGGCTACACCGATCGGCCGCTGATCTGCACCGAATACATGGCGCGCACGGTCGGCAGCACCTTCGAGACCCACCTGCCGCTCTTCCGCGACCAGCAGGTCGGCGCGATCCACTGGGGCCTGGTCTCGGGGAAGACCCAGACGATCTGGCCGTGGGGCTCGCTGCCCAACCCCGACGCCAGCGAGCCGCCGCTCTGGTTCCACGACGTGTTCCGCGCCGACGGCACGCCTTACGACGCGGCCGAGACCGACCTCATCCGCGCCATCACCGCGGAGGTGAACGGCGGATGAGCCGCCGCGTGTGCGCCGTGCTGGCCGCGCTCGCGCTCGGACTGCCGGCGTGCGAGGGCGGCGGCGCCGACGCTCCGGCCGACCCCGCGGCGTGCGAAGTGCCGCGCGCCGCCTCTTCCCGGCCGGACCCGGCGCACCTCGACGAGCGTCCCCTCCCCGCCTGGTTCGGCGACGCGAAGCTCGGGATCATGATCCACTGGGGGCTCTACTCGGTGCCGGCGTGGGCCGCGACCGCGCTCGACCCCACCGACTGGCTGTCCAGCCCGCTCCTCAACGTGCTGTTCGGCGCGACCTGGTACGCCCACAACCCGT
>CAYMQR010000627.1:0-3038 GCA_964392195.1 uncultured bacterium
CTCGTAGAATGCGGCTCGCCCGCTCCTCGCTCCACCCGGAGGTACCGCCATGGCTGTCGCGTCTCGTGCTCGAACGATCGGCCGCGTGCTGGGCGCGGTGATGTGGCTCGCGGCGGCTCGCGGGATCGCCGCCGAGCCCGCGGCGCCGGCGCCCGAGATCAAGCTCGCGACCGGCCTCTACCTGGTCTCGCCGGAGGACGCCGAGGGCCGGGTGCAGGTGATGCTCGGCGACCAGAAGTACTTCATCGACCCCAAGCCGGTGGTCGAGAAGAAGGGCATCGCGTCGACCAAGGTCGAGCGCGAGGCGCTGGTGCCGTCGGCGCCCGGCAAGCCCGCCGCGCCGCCGTCGGTGGGCATCCGCCTCAACCTCACCGCCGCCGGCAAGACCGCGCTCGCCGACGCCACCACCAAGAACGTCGGCATGCGCGTGGCGATCGTCGCCGATGGCGAGGTCGTGGCGATGCCGGTGATCCGCGAGCCGGTGACCGACGGGATGATGGTGATCTCGGGCTCGTTCACCGAGGAGCGCGCCACGCAGATCGCGACGGCGATGGCACCGACCAAAGCCGCCCCGGCCAAATAGGGCTGGAGGGTCGTCGCTTCGTCGACGACCCCAACCCCAACCCCTCACCGCGCATCCCCCGTCATGACCCGCACCGCGAGCTTGTCGGTGCCGCGGACCAGCGTGAGCGTGGCGATCGTGCCGGGCTCGGTCTCCAGCATGATGCGCTGGAGCGCCTCGATGCCGGGCGTCGGCTTGTCGTCCACCGCCACCACGCGGTCCCCCTGCAGGATCCCCGAGGTGGCCGCCGGCCCCTTGGGGTCGAGCGACATCACGCCGACCGCGCTGGTGAGCGGCAGCCCGAAGTGTCGCGCCACCCGCAGGTGAAGCGGCACAGTCTGGCCGCCGATCCCGAGCACGCCGCGGCGCACGCGACCGTCCTTGATGAGGCGGCCCGCGATCAGCTTCACGGTGCTCGCGGCGATCGCGAAGCACAGCCCCTGCGCGGGGAGGATCACCGCGGTGTTGACGCCGATGACCTCGCCGCGCGCGCTCACCAGCGGACCGCCCGAGTTGCCGGGGTTGAGCGCGGCATCGGTCTGGATGACGTTGTCGATGGTGCGGCCCGAGCGAGCCTGCAGGCTGCGTCCGACCGCGCTCACGACGCCCGCCGTGACGGTGCAGTCGAAGCCGTACGGGTTGCCGATGGCGATCGCGATCTGGCCGGGGCGGACGGCGGTGGAGTCGCCGAGCGCCGCGACCGCGAGATCGGGCGCGTGGATGCGCACCACCGCGAGGTCGGTGTGGGGATCGTCGCCGACCGGGTGCGCCGCCATGCGGCGGCCGTCGGCGAAGCTCACCTCGAGCTCGGCGGCGCCGTGCACCACGTGGCTGTTGGTGAGGATGAAGCCATCGGGCGTGAACACGAAGCCAGAGCCGCTGCCGCGCGGGGGGCGCGCGCGCCGCGACCCGTCGCGCTTACGACCGTGCACGTCGATCTTCACGACCGCCGGCGCGACCCGGTCCACCGCGCCGGTGACCGCGCGTGAGTAGGCGTCCAGCAGCTCGCCGTCGTCGGCCGCGAGCGATGGCCGCGGGTCGATGGTTTCGAGCATGATCGTCCTCCGTCGAAGGAGTAGCGCGTGACGTAACCATCTTCGACTCGACCGCAACCATGACCGAGAGCTCACGGCAGGCGCTCGCGATCCTCCGCGATCCCACCCAGTTCCAGTGGTACGTGATCCCGCTGCTCGCGCTGACGGTCTACGTCTACGCCGTCGAGATCGAGCGCAAGAGCTGGAGCCTGGTGTTCGCCGGGCTCGCGTTCTGGGGCATGGACTGGTTCAACGAGATCTGGAACGCGCTGGTCTTTCACTTCACGGGGCACGCGGCGGTGTGGAGCGCGCCCGGGCGAACCGCCTACCTGATCCTGATCGGGCTCAACATCGAGATCTGCTTCATGTTCGCGATCTCGGGAATCGTGTGGGGGAAGCTGCTGCCGCGCGATCCTGGGTTGCGCATCCTGGGCGTCCCCAACCGCTGGTTCTTCGCGGTCGTGAACTCGATCTTCTGCGTGGTGGTCGAGATGTTCCTCAACCACGCGAACGCGCTGATCTGGGAGTACTCGTGGTGGGGCCGCGGCGCGCCGTGGCTCATCTTCCTGCTCGGCTACTTCCCGTTCTTCGTCGTGTCCTACTGGGTCCACGACCTGCCCACCGTGCGCGCCAAGGTGCGCGCCGTGAGCGTCATCTACGCCGTCGACCTCACCGCCGCCGCGATCTTCGGCGTGGGGCTGGGGTGGATCTGAGGGGGGGCGGCGTGGCCGACGACTTCACGCCGCGATCGCGGTGGCGCGGACGCCGTCGAGAACGGCGACCAGCTCGTCGAGTTGGGTGATCGTAGCCATTCAGGTAGAAGATCCCCGGCGCTGGCCGTACTGCTTCTTCAGGCAGTCGGCGTGGAGGTATGCCTGCTCCTGTCCGAAGTGCGGCGATCTGTTCCTGCGCTTGACCATGCTGTCGGTCATCACTACGCCATTGAGTTGATGGTTCGCTCGGCAACCGCGAGTTCATCCATCACCTGCTCGAACGGCGCCGGCTCGTGCAGGAACATGGGTCGCATCGCGGAATAGTCCGCCGCAAGAGCACTCAGTCGCGGCGGTGGTGGCACCAGTCGAAACGTGCCGTGCCGCGCGAGGTCATAACGAGCTGCGTTCGTCGGAAAGGATCGGCTCTTCCACTCGGCCACCCGGCGTGCGAGGTCTCGATCCGCCAGGAAGCCCGGCGCATCCCGGTGGCCGATCAAGCGAGCGGTGTCGGAGTAATGCCGCGCGTAGCGCTTACGCATGGGCTTCTCCGCCGGCCAGTGGTGGGCCGCGTGAAGAATCGTCGCCTTCTCCCAAAACGACCGCGCGAGATCGAGCGCAACCACCTCGCAGCGCCAGTCCTTGAATGCTTGGGGCAGGATCTCGGCGATCCAGGGTCGAACCGGATACCTGTCAGCGGGCTGCTGATCCGTAAGCGTCCCCAGCTCCAGC
>CAYMQR010000628.1:0-3033 GCA_964392195.1 uncultured bacterium
GCACCGGCGAAGGTGGCGAGTGGCAGGTGGTCACGGCGCCCACCGACCTCGACGCCGTGCGGCAGGCGTTCGAGGCCGCGGGCATCACTCCCTCGATCGCGGAGCTGACCCGCATCCCGAACAACACGATCAAGATCAGCGGCGCGCAAGCGGCCCAGGTGCTGCGCCTCGTCGAGACGCTCGAGGACCACGACGACGTGCAGAAGGTGCACGCGAACTTCGAGATCTCCGACGAGGAGATGGAGCGTCTCGCTGCGGAAGCGGGCTGACCCGGCGCGCGGACCGACCCTCGTCGCGGAGCGCGAGCGGGCGCCCGGTGAACGCGGTACGATCCGCGCCGTGACCGAGAGCGGGGGAAGCGGCCGCGTGCGGGTGCTGGGGATCGATCCCGGGACCCGGGTGGTCGGCTTCGGAGTGGTCGACCAGCGCGACGGCGCGATCCGGCACGTCGCGCACGGCACGGTGCGCGCGCCGCGCGACGAGCCGCTCGCGGTGCGCCTCGCGACGATCCGCGCGGGACTCGAGCAGGTGCTGCGCACCCAGTCGCCGGCGATCGTGGTGCTCGAGGGACTGTTCTACGCGCGCAACGTGAAGAGCGTGCTCACGCTCGCGCACGGGCGCGGCGTCGCGCTCGAGGTGGCCGCCACGTTCGAGCTACCCGTGATGGAGTATTCGCCGATGGAGCTCAAGCGCAGCCTCGTCGGCTACGGACGAGCCACCAAGCTCCAGGTGGGGCGCATGGTGCAGCGGATGCTCGCCCTGGAGGCCGAGCCGAGCCCGGACGCGGGCGATGCGCTGGCGCTCGCGATCTGCCACCTCCACGCGGACCGGCTGCGCTCGTTGCGCCGCGGCGGCGCTCGGAGCTCGGCGTGATCGCGCGACTCGTGGGAATGGTGGCCGAGCGGGCCGCCGATCACGTCGTGATCGACGTCGCCGGGGTGGGATTCCGGGTCTTCGTGTCGGCGATCACGCTCGCCGAGCTGCCGGCGATCGGTGAGACCGCGACCGTGATGGTTCACACCCAGGTTCGCGAGGACGCCATCTCGCTCTACGGGTTCGCCTCCGGCATCGAGCGCGAACTCTTCCGCACCTTGCTCAAGCTCTCGGGGATCGGGCCCAGGAACGCCATCCAGATCCTGTCGGGCATGCCGCTCGGCGAACTGGTCGAGGCGATCGCCGCGGGTGACGTGGACCGGCTGGTCCGGCTGCCGGGCGTGGGCCGGAAGACGGCCGAGCGGATCGCGGTCGAGCTGCGGGATCGAATCGGCGCGCTGAGCGCGCAAGCGGGGGCTCCGGCGTCCGGCGGCGCGCCCTCCGGGCGTCTCGCCAGCGAGACGCTGGAAGCTCTGGTGAAGCTCGGTCTGCCGCGCCCGCGCGCCGAGCGCGCGGTACGCGAGGTTGCCGCGCGGGTTTCCTCGTCCGCACCGCTCGAGGAGTGGATTCGCGAGGCATTACGAGAGGTTGCGTCTCCTTGACGAAGCAAAGTCGTCGCTTCCTCACGTGATTGAACTTTGTCTGGGGGAGCAATACACTCGCCACGAGCCGCGAACGTCGAGCGCATGTCCTGGTGGTCGATACTCACGTGGTACCTGGCGTTCGACGCC
Source organism: uncultured bacterium (assembly GCA_964392195.1). Classification (GTDB taxonomy): domain Bacteria; phylum JADJOY01; class JADJOY01; order JADJOY01; family JADJOY01; genus JADJOY01. Next base: position 1,605 of record CAYMQR010000628.1, read on the forward strand.
GTATGCTTCGTCCTCGTGATGGCTCTGTTCTGGTACGAGAGCCGCGACTGGAAGTGATCAGCATCGTTTCGGAGCGCCAACGCCGCTAGGATCCCTGGACGACCGGCTCGAGCCTCACGAGCCACCCCCGCTCCCGCGTTCCCAACCCCTCGAGGCCTTCACAGCGGGATTTTCCGCGCGGATTCATGTGGACCATGCTTGGTGCGCCGCGTTATGAGCGCTGCTTCGCGCGACCCGGCGCCGCCGGTCGCCGATTCGCGGCAGGGCTTCGCGTCCACGCTCACCTCGTGCTCACGACCGCGGTCCCACGGCGCGGTGCCGGGAGCCTGCCATGATCATCGACTCGATCCTCGGCCTTTTCTCGAACGATCTCGCGATCGACCTCGGGACAGCCAACACGCTCGTCTACCTCAAGGGGCAGGGGATCGTGCTCTCGGAGCCTTCGGTCGTCGCGGTCCACCGCAACGGACGCGGCCCCGGCAAGGTGCTCGCCGTCGGCAAGGAAGCGAAGAAGATGCTGGGCCGCACGCCCGGCGACATCGTCGCGATCCGGCCGATCAAGGACGGCGTGATCGCGGACTTCGACGTCACCGAGCAGATGCTCAAGCACTTCATCTGGAAGGTGCACAACCGCAAGACGCTGGTGCGGCCGCGCATCATCATCTGCGTTCCGTTCGGTGTGACCGAGGTCGAGAAGCGCGCGGTGAAGGAGTCGGCGGAGGCGGCCGGCGCGCGCGAGGTCTACATGATCGAGGAACCGATGGCGTCGGCCATCGGCTCAGGACTGCCCATCACCGAGGCCTCCGGCAACATGATCGTCGACATCGGCGGCGGCACCACCGAGGTCGCGGTCATCTCGCTCTCCGGCATCGTGTTCTCGAAGTCGATCCGGATCGCCGGCGACAAGATGGACGAGGCGATCATCCAGGCGATCAAGCGCAAGTACAACCTGCTGATCGGCGAGCGCACCGCCGAGTCGATCAAGATCTCGATCGGACGCGCGGTCCCCGAGGGTGAAGACGCCTACATGGACGTGAAGGGGCGCGACCTCGTCGCGGGCATACCCAAGACCGTCACCGTCTCCGGCCTCGAGATCCAGGAGTCGTTGCAGGAGCCGCTCAACGCGATCATCGAGGCGATCCGCCGCGCGCTCGAGCGCACGCCCCCCGAGCTCGCCGCCGACATCATGGACAAGGGCATCGTCCTCGCCGGAGGCGGGGCGTTGCTGCGCGGCCTCGACCAGCTCATCCGGGACGAGACCGGCCTGCCGGTGATGGTCGCGGAGGATCCGCTCTCCGCGGTCGTGCTCGGCTCGGGCAAAGCCCTCGACGAGCTCGATCTGCTCCGCAAGGTAGCGATCGGCGACCGTTGACCCGCCGCGGCACCCCGTGCCGCCCCCGCACTCCCTCGCTCCCAGTCCTGCCCCGGT
>CAYMQR010000629.1:0-3024 GCA_964392195.1 uncultured bacterium
GAGCTCACGCGCCGCTACGACCTCCGCGAGGTCCACTTCATCGACCCCACCTTCACGCTGCACCGCTCGCGGATCGAAGAGCTCGTCGAGCGGGTCGGGCGGCTCGGGCTGCACTGGTCGTGCAAGACCCGCGTCGACAAGGTCGACGAGGCGCTCGCCGCGCGCATGGCGCGCGCCGGCTGCTACCTGATCGCCTTCGGCGTCGAGTCCGGCGAGGACGACATCCTCGGCGCCCTCGGCAAGAACGCCACCGGCAAGCGCGCCGTCGAGACCTTCGCCGCCTGCCGCCAGCACCGGATCCGCACCACCGCGTACCTGTTGCTCGCCAGCCCCGGCGAGACCGAGGCCCACGTCGACCGCACCATCCGCTTCGTGCGCCGCCTCGCGCCGGACTACGTCCTCTACGACCTGCTGCAGGTCGATCCCGCGAATCCGCTCACGCGCGAGCGCATCGCCGCGGGCGCCTTCACCGCCGCGGACGTGGACCGCTACTACCTGTCCGACGAGGCCTCGCCGCTCCACGCCAGCACCGTGGCCGGCCATCCCATGGAGGTCGCGCGCGCCCGCATCAAGCGCGCGAGTGGCGACTTCTACGTGCGCCCGAGATACTTCTGGGAGCGCGTCCGCGACCTCCGCACCATCCAGGACGCGGTCAACCTCGGCGCCGGCGGGCTCACGTTCTTCAAGGACCTCCTCGGTCTCGGCAAGCTCTGGGACCACTGAGCCGCGCGCCACGAGCCCACCCGGGAGCCGCATGGAACCGATCGTCGATCCACGCATCGAGGAGTACTGCGCCACCCACTCGAGCCAGGGAACCGCGCTGCACCGGCGCCTCGCCGAGGAGACGCACCGCGACTTTCGCTGGCCGCAGATGATGGTGGGCGACCTCGAGGGCGCTTTCCTTTCCTTTCTGGCGCGCGCCACCGGCGCGGCGCGGATCCTCGAGATCGGCACCTTCACCGGCTGCAGCGCGCTGTGGCTCGCGGACGCGCTGCCGCCCGGCGGCGAGTTGGTGTGCGTCGATCGCGACCCGCAAGCGGTCGAGGTGGCGCGCCGCTATCTCACCGAGGCGGGGCTGGTGGACCGCGTGACGTTCCGTGTCGGCCCCGCCCTCGAGCAGCTCGCCGGGCTCGACGGATCCTTCGACCTGGTCTTCCTCGACGCCGACAAGCGCGGCTACCTCCACTACCTCGAGTGGGCACTTCCGCGTCTCTCGCCGCGCGGGCTGGTGGTCGCGGACAACGTGCTGTGGAGCGGACGCGTCCTCGATCCCACCGACGAGGACGACCACGCGCTGGTCGCGTTCGCGCGGCGGGTCGACGAGGATCCCGCGCTCGAGCGCGTCATGGTGCCGCTGCGCGACGGGCTCCTCCTGGTACGCAAGCGCTGACCTTCGGGGGCCCTCGCTCCGAGAGCCCGAACCGGCAGCCCGTCGATTCGGGCGACGTCGCCGCGACACGCCGATCCGCGGGAGCGGCCAAGACGGACGAGAAACGGGGCGGCCCGGAGGCCACCCCGCTCTGGCGCTCGCGCACCGCGGCGAGTTCGGGTCCCGCGACGGTCGCTCAGTTGAGCGTCAGGCGGTACGACCGCACGGCGCCCTCGAACTGGGTCACGACCACCGACGCCACGCGCGCGCCGCTCACGACGGTCGTGCCGTCGTAGATGTAGACCTTGCAGGTGGTCGCGGCGGTCGGCACGAAGCTCGCGGACGTCGAGACGGTCAGCGACTCGTAGGCGACATCGCCGAGGTTACGCGGGTTCTTGGGCTGCCCGCCCGAGATCTCGGCCATGGTGTCGTCGATGGCGTGCTGCGCCGAGTCGTTGTCACCGGCCGCCTGATGCGTCTCCATCTTGTTGACGATCATCCCGTTCAGGAGCGTGTAACCGTCGTCGCACGAGGCCTTCTTGGCCTTCTCCTGCGCGCCGAGGAGCTGAGGTAGCGCGATGGCGGCGAGGATGCCGACGATGGCCACCACCACCATGAGCTCGAGCAAGGTGAAGCCGTCGTGGCCGAGCGATGGTCGAGCGATGCGGGTCTTCATGAGGTCCACCCTTCCCTGCGTGCCGCGAGATCGTTGCCGTCGCCGGCGTTCGGCGACGGCGGCGTTCCGTCCCCGAGTGATGGGCGCCTGCTCCCTGCGGAGCCAGGATCCATTCGGTTCGGACGGGGGCTAGATCAAGAACCGGGCCAACCACGCCGCGCCACCGAACACCCGCGAAAAGTCCGGGAAAACACGCGGCTTTCACACCCGGCGTCAGGCGCCACCCTCGTCGCGCCGGCCGTTTCGCGGCACGAACCACGAAATCTTGACGCTCGCCGCGGCAGATTCCGCCGCCACCCCGCCGGGCGCCTCACCCGATCTCGACTCGCGATCCATTGGGCCGCGAGGTAGTCGACGCTGGGCTCGACCTGCGCCGGATCGTCGCGGCCGCCACCGCGCGCCTCGACGGGCGGTCGTTCGACGAGATCCCCGTCGTCGAGATCGTGGATCGCCTCGGCGCGCCCGCGCGCCGCTGCTAGATTCCAGGCCCTCCCGGACCGCAGCCGAGCCGCCCGAAGACCCGGATCCCGTGCCCGCGCTCGCGCCGTCGGCGGAACCCGCCTCTCCTGCCGCGCCCATCCGCTGGCGCGCCACCGCGGCGCGCGCGCTCGACGCGGTCCTGTTCGTGGTCGCCACGTTCGACGCCCAGCGGCGCGTGCTGCTGCTCGGCGAGGGCGGCGGCGCGCCGCGCGCGCTGGCGCTCGGGCTCGCCCTCGACGTGCTGCTGGTCGTGGCGATGGCCTGGCGGGCTGCGCGCGGGCGCGCTGGGCGTCCCGTCCGCATCGCCGTCGAGCTCGCGCTCCTCGCCCTCCCGATCCACGCCCTCGGCGCGCTGAGCCAGAGCGCGCCCACCACCATGGGCAGCCACGCGTGGATCGCCCAGGAGTGGGCCAAGCTCCCGGCCAACCTGGCGCTGGTCGCGCGCGTCGCCGGCGCGTGGGCCGCGCTTGGGGCGCTGGTGGTGCTCGGGTTGGCGCAC
>CAYMQR010000630.1:0-3015 GCA_964392195.1 uncultured bacterium
CGCGCGAAGAGCTCGGTCTCGCGCCCGCCGGTGCCGTTGCCCACCGCGATCGCGTTCGCCCTGTGCTTGCGCGTGAGCGCCACCAGCAGCTCGGCCGCGCCCGCCTCGTCTGCGTCGGGAGGGAGCGGGCGGATGACGTCGTGATCGACGACCTTCCCGGTGGCGTCGACCACCGCCACCTTGCAGCCGGTGCGCTGGCCGGGGTCGAGGCCGATCACCGCGCGGTTGCCGTACGGCGACTGCATGAGCAGCGCCTCGAGGTTGGCGCGGAACACCGCGATCGCCTCGCGCTCTGCGTTCTTCTCGAGATCGCCGCGCAGCTCGTTGGTGATCGCCGGGCGCAGCAGCCGCTTGTAGCCGTCGCTCGCGGCTTCGCCGAGCTGGCGCCCGCACGGCGAGTCGAGCGGCACGCCGAGCGACGCGGCGAGGCGCTTGGCCTCGCGGTCGTCGTCGATCTCGATCGAGACCGAGAGCAGCTTGGCGTGCTCGCCGCGCAGCATCGCCAGGTAGCGGTGCGACGGCACGCGCGCCGCGGGCTCGCGGTGGTCGTAGTAGTCGCGGTAGACCGTGCCCTCGGCGCTCTTGCCCTGGACGACCTCGGTGCGCAGCACCCCCTCGCGCGCCATCACCTCGCGCAGCCGGGCGCGGTTGGCGGGGGTCTCGGCGAGGCGCTCGGCGAGCACGTCGCGGGCGCCGGCGAGCGCGGCGGCCGCGTCGGGGACGCCCTTGAGCGGGTCGGCGAACGGGGCGGCGAGTGCGTCGGGGTCGGCGGCGCGGTCGGCGGCGCTGGCGACGAGCGCGTCCGCGAGCGGCTCGAGGCCTCGTTCGATCGCCTGCGCGGCGCGCGTCTTCCGCTTCGGCTTGTGGGGCAGGTACAGGTCCTCGATGACCTGCTTGGTGACGGCGGTGCGGAGCGCGTCCTCGAGCTCGGGGGTGAGCTTGCCGTGCTTGGCGAGGATCGCGAGGATCGCGTCGCGGCGGGTCGCGAGCTCGAGGTAGTACTCGCGCCCGCGCGCGATCGCCTCGAGCGCCGCGTCGTCGAGGCCGCCGGTCACTTCCTTGCGGTAGCGCGCGACGAACGGCACGGTCGCGCCCTCGCCGAAGAGAGCCGAGGCAGCCTGGACCTGCTGTGGCCGGCAGCCCACCTCGCGTGCGATGCGCTCGACGAACTGCGGCTCGAGGCTGGTGTTCGTGACCCGCTCACTCACGCTGCTACCTCCGTCGCCACCCGCGCGCCGGACCGGACCCCGTCACGGAGCATCGTCGCTCGCGAGGCGCCGCTCCAGCACCCCGGCGAGGCGCTGGTGGGCGCGCTTCAGGGCGTGCTCGGTGGACGCCCAGTCCAGGCACGCGTCGGTGATCGACACACCGTAGCGGAGCTGCGAGAGGTCCCTGGGGATGGGCTGGTTACCTCCGAACAGGTGGCTCTCGAGCATGAAGCCGACGATCGAGCGGTTGCCCGCGTGGATCTGGTCGATGCAGTCGTCGAGGACGCCGACCTGGCGGCTCGGGTCCTTGGCCGAGTTGGCGTGGCTGCAGTCGACGACCAGCGCGCGCCGCAACGCGGCTTTCCCCAGGGCCTGCTCGGCGCGTCGCACGCTGGCGCGGTCGTAGTTGGGACCGCCGCCCTCGCCGCCGCGCAGGATCACGTGGCCGTAGCGGTTGCCGCGGGTCTCGAACACCGCGATGCGGCCGTCCAGCGTGAGTCCCAGGAAATGGTGCGGGCGCGCCGCGGACTGCAGCGCGTTGACCGCGGTCTGCACCGAACCGTCGGTGGAGTTCTTGAAGCCGACCGGGGCCGACAGCCCCGAGGCGAGCTCGCGGTGGGTCTGCGACTCGGTGGTGCGCGCGCCGATCGCGTACCAGGAGATCAGGTCCGACGTGTACTGCGGCGCGACCGGATCGAGCGCCTCGGTCCCCGCCGGCAGCCCGAGGCGGTTGATCGCGAGCAGCAGCTCGCGCGCCTTCGCGAGCCCCTCGTCGATGCGGAAGCTGTCGTCGAGGTTGGGGTCGTTGATGAGCCCCTTCCAGCCCACCGTGGTGCGCGGCTTCTCGAAGTAGACGCGCATCACCAGCAGCATCGTGTCGGCGACCTCGTCGGCGAGGGCGCGCAGGCGCTGGGCGTACTCGAGCGCGGCGCGGGTGTCGTGGATCGAGCACGGACCCACGACCACGAAGACGCGCTTGTCGAGCCCGTCGAGGATCGCCTCGACGGCGGCGCGCCCCGCCGCCACGGTGGTCGCGGCGGCGTCGGTGAGCGGGAGGCGGTCGCGGACCTCGCGCGGGCTCGGGACGCCGCGCGCCTCGGCGATGTTGAGGTTGTCGAGATGGACGGTCATGGTGCGTTCGGCGGGCAAACTTCGCGATCTTAACAGGCTGCTGAAAAACTCGCAGATGCGAGTTTTTCGCGCCTGCCGACGTCTCCTCGGGGGTCTGTTCCAGACCCCCGCCCCGGAAAAGGCGCGGCGATGGGTGGCCGGCGCGCGGAGCGTCCGGAAGACGGCCTCGAACGGCGCCTGCTAGACTCGCGCACTCGCCAGCCCCCGGGTTTTTCGACGGAGGGGACCCCGCGCATGGACTCCAAGAAGACCGCCAAGAGCTCGTCCACCACGCTGCCTTTCGAGCAGTTCTGGACCTGGTTGCAGCGTCACGCCAACTGCATCGTGCGAGCCGGCACTCCCGAATCGGTGGTCTACGACGACGAGGACCTGCACTGGCACCTGGCCGTCGAGGACGAGGAGACCTTGCTGGTTCAGGTGTTCCGCGGCAAGCGGGTGATGGCGGAAATCTTCCTGCATCCGTCGGATGTCGCCTACGTCCAGGTCGAGCAGCGCGACGAGGAGGAGTTCCTCTTCGAGCTGATCTCCGAGGACGAGCGCGAGCGGGTCGCGTCGTGGCAGTTCGTGCTCTCGCACGGCTACGAGGACGACGAGGAGCCGACCGGCTCGCGCGGCTGGACGCATTAAAGCGGGGGTCTGTTCCAGACCCCCGCCCCACCCGAAGTGAATTCGGGTG
>CAYMQR010000631.1:0-3015 GCA_964392195.1 uncultured bacterium
CGCTCGCCGCGGTGAGCGTGATGAACGTCGGCTCGGTTCCGGCCACCGCGGCGCCGGGGCGCTACTCGCTCTTCTACACGATCGTCCTCGCGATCTACGCCGCGTGGGGCGGGTGGGCGTGGCTCGAGCGGGCGCGCGCCCGTCGCGACCCGTGGCAGCGGCGCCTCGGCTCGGCGCTGGCGCTCGCGCTGCTGGCGTGGATCGTCGGCGCCGACGTCGCGCGCTGGCGCGCGTTCCCGCGCGGGATGCCGCCCGGCGCGATCGCCGCCGGCAAGCGCCTCGGCGAGCTCGCGGCCTCGGGCGGCTCCGCCGCGGCTGGCGCGACGATCCTCCTCGAGACCCGCTACTGGGACTTCCTCGCCGTGCAGCTCGCCAGCGGGCTCGACGATCGGGTCGTGTTCGACCGCGAGCGCGACAAGCTGCGCCGCGACCTGCCGTCGCGGCTGCTCGGCTCCGCGGACGAGGTCCGCGAGCTCCTCGCCCGCGACCGCGTCGGGCTGGTGGCGGTGCTCGACCCCCGCCTGAAGCGGCACCTCGGTGAGCTGCCGTTTCTCGCCCGCCTGGACGAGGCCGGCGGCTGGGCGGTCTATCGAGTGGATCCGTGAGCGAGCCGTGCCTCGAGGCAGGGCTCGGCTCGGAAGCCGGAGACGGCTTTCCGGGCGACCGACGACCCGGCGCGATCGGACCGCGTCATGGGCGAGCTCGGTCCTCGAGCCACGATCGCGCCGTGAGTGGAATCACTGGCTGCCCTGGAGCGCACCGCTCAGTCGTGAGCCCTCGCACACCAGCAGCTCGAGCCGTACGGTCGCTCGGGTCATCGCGGTGAACAGCGCGCGTTGCCACTCGGGGTTCGCCGCGAACTCGTCGTCGAGCTCGACCACGACCACGGCCGGCGCCTCCTGCCCCTTGAACCGGAACAGGCTGTCGAGCCGGATCTTGCCGTCGGTCAGGAGCTGGTTGCCGAACAGGTCGTAGTCGCCGGTGAAACGCCGGAGCGGTAGCCCCCCGACCTGGGTCATCCCGGCGAACACGCTGGGCGAGCCGACGGAAGAGACCAGATGGCGAGCGGTGAGCACCACGATGTCGGCGTGCTCGAATCCGGCGCCGACGAGAGCCGCCAGGATCCTGCCGAGGCTGCGCTGCTGCGCTTGCGTGCTCGAGTACAGGGTCACGCCCACACCGCGACCGGGAAGGTCGTTCGCCGACTCGAACTCGAAGGGCAGCGTGCTGCGGATGAAGCGGGCGATCGACGAGGGTGAGCGGAGGTTGCGCCGGCAGCGGTAGCGCACGAAACCGTCGAGCGCGAGCGGCGCCCGTCCGTGGACGTTCTGGTCGGGGTCCTCGAGGTAGACCTCGTGCGCACCGTCCCGCAGGAAGAGGCGGAGGGTCTGGTACCAGACGTCGGTGAGGTCCTGCGCTTCGTCCACGATCAGCGCGTCGAACTTCCAGCGATCGGGCAGGTGCATGTCGAGCACGGATTCGGCCGCGCGGTCCCAGAAGCCGGAGTCGCCCTTCTGCCTCGTGAAGTCGAGCGGCCTCCCGAGGTCCTTGAGGCACTCGTCGACCAGACCGAACCACGTGCGCACGAACCCACCAGGCTGGACGACGGACTTGAGCCGCTCGGCGAGCGGGCGGTTGAGGCACACCAGCAGCGGGCGCTGGCCCGCCGCCGCGAAGCGGTCGAAGAATCGCGTGGCGAGCAAGCTCTTGCCGCACCCGGCGGTGCCGAGGACCCGCAGCCGGAACGGCTCCATCTCGAGACCGTCGAGCAGGTCGGCCAGCTCGCCCGTGAAGCGCGTGTACGCGCGCTGTTGCGCCTCGACGTGGGCGTGGATGTCCGGCACCACCAGGAAGTGCTGCCGGAAGAACTCCGCCACGCGCTCCCAGCGCGCCTCGTCGGCGCCCGTCCCGGGACGGAGCACCGCCTCGACCTTCTCGGGTAGCCACTTCGCCTGCCCCGCATCGACGATCCGGCTCTCGTCGAGCCCGGCCGCGTTGACGCGGACCAGCTCGTGGTCGGGACAGTAGACGAGGTAGTCGAGGTCGAGATCCCCGAGGCGCGGATTCGCGGACCGGAACTTGTCGCGGAGCGCGTCGACGTTGCGGTGGAGCTGGACCGAGATCGGTTTCGGCTTCCCGTCGTAGGCCTTGAACAGCCCTCGGTCCGTCTCCTCGATCGCGCCGCTCTTCTGCTCGATCACGAGGACGCGTCCGTCGCGGTTGACCACCACCAGGTCGATCTCACCGAAGCTCGATCGATCGCCGCGGGGGCGGGACCAGTGCACGCCGTGGAAGATCGTGTAGGCATCGCCGAGCTTGCTCTCGAGCAGCCGTACCGTCTCGACCTCGGCGGCTCGGCCACCCGCGAGCGCCGCGCTCGCGACCTTGCCCGGAATCACGTGCGCCATCGTGGGCCTCGTGGCACCTCAGGGGACCTTCGGCCAGGCCCCGCCCAGCTCGACGAACGATGGAGCGATGCGGACGACGGCGAGCGTGAAGCCGAGCTCGCGGAGCAAGGTGCGGTCGGTCTCCCAGGTCGCGGCGAGGGCCAGGTCGGTGTCGTGGAACGGATCGATGTCTCGGGAGCGGCGGGGAGCCGCGAGCAGCTCGTCGAGCGCGACGGCGCCCGGGACGTAGCTCTCGCCGCCTTGGCGGCGGCGCGCGGCCAGGCTCCTCAGCACGTCGGGCTGGAAGCGGGTGACAGCCACCGGCGGATCTTCCGAGCCCGGTGGAACGCCGCGCGGTCGCCGTAACGCTCGATGAGGTCGAGGGCTCGAAGGGTGCCCTGGGCGTCGGACGGCACGAAGTGCGGGTCGAGGAACCACAAGCAGCGATCCCGGTACTCCTCGACGAGCCGTGCGGCCTCCGAGATCGGATCGGCGTGCGTCACAGGCGTTTCCGGGATCGATGGCGCCATGGCCGCGCAGGCTAGTCCCGCGCCAGCGGCGGCCGCAAGCGATTTGGGTCGCCCGTCGCGGATCGCCAGGTCGCGGAGAGACTCTCGACTCCTGGTGG
>CAYMQR010000632.1:0-3012 GCA_964392195.1 uncultured bacterium
TGGACGGTGCCGACGAGCGCGGACGGCGCCGCGTCGTGGCAGGTCTCGCAGGGCGTCTCCTCGTCGTCCGCGGCGAGCGCGGCGCGGGGGTCGGCGAGCAGCAGCAGCGCGCTCGTCACGAGCGCGAGCACACCGAGGTGTCGGGCGAGCCCGGATCGCAGCCGGCAGCGCCCCGCTCTGCCGGGGGCGCGGCCTCCGGCGAGGCAGCGGGAAACTTCCGTTCGATCCGTGAGCTCCTGCCCGAGGGCACCTGGTGGTTCGTTCATAGTCCGCCCGTCGTCCCGTCGTGGCATTCGGAGCAGTTCTGGTCCATCCAGAGGTCTCCGATGTCGGACGGGTGCTCGAAATCCAGCCCTCCCAGGCTCTGGGACGCCTCGGTGGGCTGGGGACCTTGACCGATGATGAGGTGACAGGAATTGCAGTCCTTGGTGATCACGCTGCCGTCGTCGCTCTTGTGCTCGCCGTCGTGGCAGCGGAAGCAGCCCGGGAAGTTCATGTGCCCGATGTTGTCGGGGTAGGGCTTCCAGTTGACCTTCATCTCGGGGAAGAAGTTCTGCCCGTAGATGCGCTGCACCTCGGTGACCGCGGCCTCGATGAGGCCGCGGTTGGTCTTCGCGAACTCGGTCTGCTCGGTCTTGTAGTAGCTCGTGAGGCCCTCCGCGATCGCGGCCTTGGCCTCGTCCGTCGTGGCGTACTCCTTCGACAGCACCGTCACCGCCTGCTGCTTGATGAACGGGATCTTGGTGGAGATGCGCTCGGTGAAGAGCGCCATGTTCACCGCGTCGACCGGCGGGTTGTAGCGGTGCGACGGCCGGTTGTGGCAGTCGATGCAGTCCATGACCCGCGGCGCTTCCTTGTCGAGCTCCTCCTTGGTCAGCTTCCCGCTCGACGCCTCGTAGACGCGGACCTTGCCGTTCGGGTCCGTGATCCGCACCCACGGGATGACCTGGCGCTGCGCGTCCTTGGCGACGTATTCGATCTTGTTCTCGATGTTCATGTGCCAGTGGATGCCGCCGGCCGGCCCGAAGCTCGGGTCGCCGCCGCCCACCTTGAGGGCCATCTGGATGGTCCACGGCGAGTTGGTCTCGTCGGCCAGGTAGTGGTGGCCCTCGCGCAGCACCGCGCCGAAGAACTTGCGCGGCCAGTGGCACTGCTCGCAGGTCTCCTGTGCCGGGCGGAGGTTCTCGACCGGCACCGGGATCGGACGCGAGTACTTGTCGAAGAGCACCGAATACACCTGGTAGAGGCCCGAGATCTTCGACTTCACGAACCACTCGGCGCCCGGACCGATGTGGCACTGGACGCACGTGACGCGCGCGTGCGGCGACTCCTTGTAGGCGGTCTTCTCGGGGCTCATCACCTGGTGGCAGGTGTCGCCGCAGAACATCACCGATTCGGTGAACTCGTAGGCGCGGTAGGAGCCGATCGCCGAGAGCATCAGCAGCATGAACACGCCGCCACTGACCACGATGAACGTGTTGCGATGGCGCGGGATGTTGAAGTCGATGCGTGGGAACGCCGGGATGGCGCCTGGCTTGGCGCGCCGGCGCCGGCGCCGCTCGAGGAGCACGCCGACCAGCACGGTCGCCAGGCCGAGCATCAAGAATCCCGGGGCGATGACGTAGGTCAGGATTCCTTCGTACGGGTTGTGCATTCCGCGCACGAAGTCGACGCCGAGCAATGCGACGGCGCCGAACAGCGTGCACGCCGAGAGCACGAGGCCGGCCAGGCTCACCCAGTTCTGCATCAGCGAGGGGAGCTTGGTGGGGTTCTGGGTGGGGTCTGCGGCCATGGAGTCGGTCCTCGGTCAGCTCGATTCGGAGATCGGGTCGGAGTGTCGCGATCGGTTCGTGAGCCGTCGCGCGCCAGCGGTGTCGCTACGGCGAGCCGCCACCGGGCCGTCGCGGCGGCTCGGTCGAGAGCCGTGCCGCGGCGGCCGCCGGTGGCCGTTCGTGCTGCCCGTCGCTCGCCTTCCCGCCATCGCGCCGCGACGGTGGGGGCGGAGGATCGTCGGGACCGCCGCGCGTGCGGCCGGACCGTCCGGATGATGGCCAGTGGGTCATGCGGCGATCGCTCCGGTCACGCGCGACAGGGTTCCAGGCCGGGTATCGGCTCGCCGAGCGCAGGTGGCCGCTCGGTCAGTGCTTCGCCTGCTTGAACGTCTTGAGGTACTCGACGGTGTCCTTGATCTGCTGCGGGCTCAGCCGGGAGGCCCACTCGGGCATGTAGATCGATCCGTGCATCGCCGCGGCGGCGCCCAGCGAGACGAACTTCTCGAGCTCTGCCTCGCGGCCGTCGATCACGAACTTCGACGAGGTGAAGTCGCGCGGCTTGGGATCGGCGAGGTACGCCGCCACCGGTCCCTGTCCGTCGCCCTTCGCGCCGTGGCAGCCCTGGCAGGACGCCATGTAGACGTCGCGGCCGGCGAGCACGCTCACGTGCTTGCCCGGGATCGAGAGGCCGCGGATGTAGGCGATCGAGTCCTGGAGGGCCTCCGGCTTGAGCGCGCTGGCGATCGTCATCGGACCGTGCGAGGCGGTGCCGAGCGCCTTGGCGATCGCCTCGTCGCTGCGGCCGCCCAGCCACGCCGAGTTGGTGAAGTCGACGAGCGGCCCCTTGAGGTTCGCCGCGAGCGCGCCGTCGCCGCGGCCGTAGCGGCCGTGGCAGCTGGCGCACAGCTCGCCGTAGACCTGCTCGCCGCGCGGCTTGGCGGCCGGCTCCGTGGCCTGGCCGAACGCCGTCGAGGCGATCCCACCGAGACTGGCTACGACGAACAACCCCACCGCAAGCCGCTTCATGGTCGTGACCTCGCTGCTCGAGTGATCGTCCAGGTGCCGCACCCGAGGGCGCAGGGGCGGCGCGCGATGACGCGTTGCAAGGTCGAGGCCCTGAACCGTGCGCGGGCCGGATTCTGGGGCTTCCCGACGACCGGGTGCAACAGCGGGGATTTCGAGGGGCCCGCACCCGTCGTGCGCGGCCCACCGGCGCGACGCCGATCCCGGGGGGGGCGCG
>CAYMQR010000633.1:0-3011 GCA_964392195.1 uncultured bacterium
CTTCCCCGCCTCGATCTTCGAGAAGTCGAGGATGTCGTTGATGACCGACAGCAGGTGCTCGCCGCTGGAGCGCACCGTCTGGACGTAGTCCCGTTGCTCGCCGGTGAGCGGCGAGTCCTCGAGCAGGCTCGACATCCCGATCACCGCGTTGAGCGGCGTGCGGATCTCGTGGCTCATGTTGGCGAGGAACTGTGCCTTGGCGCGCGCTGCCGCCTCGGCCTCCTCGCGAGCCACGACGAGCTCGGCGTTGCTCTCGCGCAGCTCGCCCTCGGTGCGGCGGCGCTCGCGGAGCTCCGCAGCCAGCGCCCGATCGGCCCGCGACGTGGAACGCGCCTGGAACAGCACCACCGCGGTCAGCGCGATCATGCTCGCCACCACGACCGCCGCGAACCCGAACTCGCTCGCGTATGCGCCGCGACGCACACCGGAGTTGGTGACCCAGCCGAGCACGAAGGGCAGCGCGAGCGCCACCGGTACCAGTCGCCTGGCCATCCGACCGCCCTGGTCGCGCGCCAGCACCAGCGCCGGGAGGCCGACCTCGGACCGCGCACCGAGCACCGCGAGTCCCAGCACCACGAAGTTGAGCCCGGTGTGGAGCGCCATCGGAAAGAAGCGCAACACACCGTAGAACTGCCGCACCCCGAAGGCGTATCCGGTGACCGTGAGCGCGGCGATCACCGTGGTGACCACCGCCAGGCCTTGCGCCACCAGCACCGCGCGCCCGGCGGGCCGGCGGCGAGCCGTCGCGAGGATCGCGAGCGCGCCGCCCGAGAACGCGAAGTTGAGGGCGGTGTTGGGGGCGATCGCGTTTCGCCCCGGGACCTTCATCACCGAGTCGTGGAAGAGCCAGGCATCCATGCCGACGTCGATCCCCGTGACGTAGGCACCGAGACGCGTGACGCCGATCGCGAGCACCGCGAGCGCCGGCATCAGCGCGAACCCCACCGGGACGGGCCGCGGCGTGCTCGCCGCGAGCAGCGCCAGCCCCGCCAGGATGAACGACGACGCCGTCACCGGGTTCATGTTCACGATCCCGGGCAGGATCGACTTGAGCACCTGCACGTCCAGCGCCCAGCCGATCAGCACCGAAGCGCCGGACAGCACCGGGACCACCGCGAGGATCTCGGTGATCCGGGGTGCCCGCATCGGGCTCGCGACGGGAGGCAGTTCCGAGGTCATCGCTGCGAGGCCCACCCACCAACCATGGGCCCTTCCACAGCTACCACGGCCACAGCCCCCGCGGCGAGATCAATTCGTCCATCGGATGGGTGTTAACACGTCGGCTCCGCGCGGCGCAGGAACCGCCGCCGGCGGCGGGACGGCGGGCGAGCGTCGGCTCGGTGCCCGCTCCCGCCGGACGACCACCTCGCCCAGGCCGGCTGGTTGGCTACAATCGAGCGATCGCACGAGCACGGGCCGCCCTCGAGAACGCCCGCGCTCGACGTCGCCGCGACATGGCCACCGAGCCCGCAGCCGCCGCGCAACCCGGCTTCCCCTACGCCGAGCGGCTGCGCGTCTTCACGGACGCCGGCCTGCTCACGCGCCTGCCGACGCGCTGGCAGCTCGTCCAGGGCACGATCGAGATGACGCCGTTCGTGCTCAGCGCGGACGCGACCGCCGAGCAGCGCTACGACGGCGCGCCGCTCGGCCACCCGGTGCTGCGCCAGCCGCTCATCTTCGGCGCGGTGGGCTTCGACCACCTCCGCACCGGTCCCGCGCTCGCCGCGCGCTTCGGCTCGGTGTGCAAGCACCTCCACCTCACCTACCACCAAGGCATGCCGGTGTTCGACCTGCAGCTCGTCCAGACCCACCCGGACGGGCTCGCCCGCTTCCGCGCGCGGACCGAGGAGCTCATCGAGAACCGCTCGCCGCGGGCGCGGCGCCTCAACGCGCTGGTGGGTTGGATCCTGCCGCGCGCGGCCGACTACTACCGCGAGTTCCTCGGACCACATGGCTGGATCGCGCGCGCCGAGCGCCTCGCGTATCCGAGCCCCGCCGAGGCCGGCTCACCGCTCGCGCCCGAGCACTACAGCCTGGTGGGCTTCCTCGACTACTGCGCGCGCGCGTTCCCGGCGACCCCGCGGGAGATCCCGCTCGCCCGTCAACCAGCGCACTGGCTGCGGCTGGCGGGACGGCGCTTCCGCCGCAGCGCCAGCCAGGCGGCCGCGACGTAGGCGCCGAGGTCGCCGGGAAGCGGCAGCCCGCCCGCGCTGGCCACCCCGCCGCTCGAGGCCGACGCGAGCTGGGCGCTGCACCCGCCCGGGGTGGCCGGGTTGCAGTCCTCGTCGACGCCGTTGCTCGGCACCTCCACTCCGCCCGGGTGCGCGGTCGCGTTGCCGTCGTCGCAGTCGAGCGCGCCGCACACACCGCCCTCCACCGCGAAGCCATCGCCGTCGCCGTCCGTGCAGTCGGGGGTCAGCGCGCTGCAGTCGTCGTCGAGGCCGTTGCCACCGAGCTCGGGCTGGCCGGGATGGATCGCGGCCGCGTCGTCGTCGCAGTCCGGCTGGAGCGATGCGCAGCCGGGCGCGGGCGGCGCGCCGTAGCCGTCGCGGTCGCGATCCTCGCACGGGTCGCACACGTCGCCGGCGCCGTCGCCGTCGGAGTCGAGCTGCGCGGGGTCGGCGTCGTCGGGGCATCCATCGTACGGCGCGGGCACGCCGTCGAGGTCGGGATCGTCGGGCGAATACAGGTAGACCGTTCCGGCGTCGGTCGCGCCGTGGTCGTGCAGCATCGCGCCCACCGCGAGCGTCGTACCGAGCAGCGCCACCGCCGAGCCGAAGCCGTCGCCGGACGCGCCGTCGCTCGGCGCGATGCGCCGGCTCTCCACCCAGGTGTTCGCCGGCAGCGAGCGCTCGAAGACGTAGACGTCGCCGGGGCGCACGTTCGGGAACGTCGCGGCGGGAGCGCCGACCACGATCTGGTCGTCGCGGATCGCGACCGTGTGACCGAACACCTGGCCCGCCTCGCCGTCGGAGGCCCGGAGCTTCTGCGCCTGGACCCAGGGGCTGCCG
>CAYMQR010000634.1:0-3007 GCA_964392195.1 uncultured bacterium
AGATCCTCAAGGCCGCCGACCGCGCCGCGGCGCTGACGCGCCAGCTCCTCGCGTTCGGCCGCAGCCAGGTACGCCAGGTGCGGGTGGTCGACCTCAACGGGCTGATCGCCGACATGACGGACATGCTCGGGCGCCTGGTGCGCGCCGACGTGGAGCTCGTCACCAAGCTCGACCCCGCGCTCGGCCGCATCGAGGCGGACCCCAACCAGCTCGAGCAGCTCGTCATGAACCTGGTGGTGAACGCGCGCGACGCGATGCCGGACGGCGGCCGGCTCGAGGTCGAGACCTGCATGACGCACTTCGAGAGCGACGACCCCGACCGTCCGGTCGAGTGCCCCCCCGGCGACTACGCGACCGTGGTGGTGCGCGATACCGGCGTGGGGATGAGCGAGGAGACGCTGGCGCGGATCTTCGAGCCGTTCTTCACCACCAAGGAGGAGGGGCGCGGCACCGGGCTCGGTCTCGCGATGGTCTACGGCATCGCGCGCCAGAGCGCAGGGCACGTCACGGCGCGCTCGGTGCTCGGCCAGGGATCGACGATCCTGTGCCACTTTCCGGTCTGCTACCGCGCCGACGAGAAGGTGGCGGCGCCCGAGGTCCGGCCGAGCCGCGGCGGGACCGAGTCGGTGCTGGTGGTCGAGGACGAGCCGATGGTTCGCTCGTTCGTGTGCGAGGTGCTGGCGACCGCCGGTTATCAGGTCGCGCCGGTGGCGACGGCGGACGACGCGCTGGCGCGCTGCCGTGACGGCGGCGCGACCGTCGACCTGATGCTGACCGACGTGGTGATGCCGGGGGTGAGCGGCGCCGAGCTCGCGCGCCGCGTCCAGTCGCTGCGGCCCGGGCTCAAGGTGGTCTTCATGTCGGGCTTTCCCGACGAGTCGCGCAGTGACCTCGGCGATCTCGGCAGAGTCTTGCTGCGTAAACCGTTCACCAGCGAAGCTCTCCTCAAGACCATCCGTTCTTCCCTGGACTCGGGATCGGCCGCCTGAGCGGCAGCCGCTCACGCCGGAGCGAAGCTCGTGAGCTTGTTCGTGACGTTCTGGATGGCGCTCGGCGCCACGGTCGCGCTGCTGGGTGTCGACCTCTACACCGGGCTCGCCGGCAAGCGCGCCGCGCACGTGGCGTCGGTGCTGGCCACCGTGGTGGGGCTGGTGACGGCGATCGTGCTGGCGGTGAAGCTCGGCAGCGACGTCTCGTTCCACCCGGGGATCCAGCTCGTCCACCGCGCGCTCGCGCGCCGCGTGGTGGTGCTGCTGGTGCCGATCGCCGTGAGCGGTGGGCTGATCCTGTTCCGCGAGAGCGCGCGCGCGAGGCCGTTCCACCGCCGCGCCGCGTTCGTGCTGCTCGGCGTGGCGGTCGCGGCGCTCGTCACCGGCGTGTGGATGTACGGCACCGCCGCTCCCCGGCGCGCGCTCGCCGACGCGCCGGCTGCCGCGGCGCGCTGAGCGCGGCCGCGCGTCCCTTGGACGACCGAATTTCGAGTAATCTCCGCGGCCCTACCGGCCGATTCGGCCCCGCACCGGCGCGTTCGCGCCAGGAGAGAGCACATGAAGATCGCGAACGGCCGGGTGGTGTCGCTCGACTACCGCCTGCACCTCGGCGACGGCGACATCATCGACGAGAGCCTCCCCGGCGACCCGTTCGAGTACTTGCACGGCACCGGTCAGATCGTCCCCGGGCTCGAGCGTTCGCTCGAGGGGCTGATCGTCGGCGACGAGCGCAAGGTGGTCGTGGAGCCCGGCGAGGGCTACGGCGAGTACCAGCCGGACGGCCTGCAGGAGGTCCCACGGGACGCGTTCCCGCGCGACGTGAACCTCGAGATCGGCCAGCAGTTCGAGGCGCGCTCACCGAAGGGCGAGACGTTTCCGATGATCGTCAAGGAGGTGCGGCGCGAGTCGATCGTCGTCGACCTCAACCACCCGCTCGCGGGGCGCACCCTGCACTTCGACGTGCGCGTGCTCTCGATCCGCGACGCGACACCTGCCGAGCTCTCCCACGGCCACGCCCACGGTCCGCACGGCGGCCACGAGCACTGAGCAGCGGCTGCGCGCCGATGCGCGCGTTGGAGCGTCGGCGCTCCGTCGCCGACCGACCCGAGCGGCTTGGATCAGAAGTAGCCCTCGACGATCGGCTCGCGGGGTAGGGAGGGCCACACGGCGTCGAGCTCGGCGCGGGTCTCGGCGTCGAGGGGGACGTCCGGGGCGGCGAGGGTGTCGTCGAGCTGCTCGGGGCGGCTCGCGCCCACGATCGCCGCGGTGATCCCGGGCTGATCGAGGACCCAGCGGATCGCCGCCTGCGCCAGGTTGCGTCCTCGCCCCGCGAGCCCCTCGCGCAGCTTCGCCGCCGCGGACAGCATCTCGCCGTGCCAGTAGCGGCGCTGGTAGCGCTCGGCGGCGTCGCCGAGGGTGAAGCGCGAGCCTTCCTCCGGCTTCCACTCGCCGGCACTCGCGCGGTATCGGCCGGACAGCACGCCCGAGGCGAGCGGCGTGTACGCGATCACGCCGAGCCCCTGATCACGGCAGAGCGGCAAGAGCTCGATCTCGGGGTCGCGGAAGAGCAGGTTGTAGCGCGGCTGCAGGCACGAGAAGCGGTGCAGGGAGAGGCGGTCGCTGGTGCCGAGCGCCATCGCCAGCCGCCACGCCGGGAAGTTCGAGGCGCCCGCGTAGCGCGCCTTGCCCGAGCGCACCACGTCGTCGAGCGCGCGCAGGGTCTCCTCGATCGGCGTCGCCGGGTCGAAGGCGTGGCACTGGTAGAGGTCGACGTAGTCGGTCTGGAGGCGGCGCAGGCTGTCGTCGATCGAGCGCAGGATGTGGCGGCGCGACAGCCCCTGGTCGCGGGGACCGGGGCCGACCGGCATGCGGCACTTGGTGGCGACGACGAGCTGCTGGCGCTTGCCGCGCAACCAGCGGCCGACGATCTCCTCGGTCACGCCGGGCTTCATGACGCCGATGGGGTAGGAGTCGGCGGTGTCGATGAAGTCGACACCCTTCTCGACGGCGCGGTCCAT
>CAYMQR010000635.1:0-3006 GCA_964392195.1 uncultured bacterium
GTGCGCCTCGACGCGGGCGAGCGCGCGCGCGCGGTCGAGGCCTTCGACCGCGACCCGCGCTACGGCGTGCGCCAGGCGCTGGCCGCGCTCAAGATGCTCGCCTGCTTCGCGTACTTCGACGCTCCCGCGGTGCGCGCGCGCTTCGAGGCCGCCGCGCCCGTCGCCCCCGCCGGAACGCCACCCGGGGCCGCGCCGTGAGCGCGCTGGTCCACGTCGACGGGCGCGGCGGCCGCCTGCCGCTCGCCCTCGACGCCGACGTGATCGTGGTCGGCAGCGGCCCGGCGGGGGCGTCGGTGGCGCGGCGCCTCGCGCTCGCGGGGGTCGACGTCGCGGTGCTCGAGGAGGGCTTCGAGGCCACCCCGGAGAGCTTCGAGGCGAGCGGCGTGCGCGCCCTCGCCCGCCTCTACCGCGACATGGGCACCTCGATCGCCTTCGGCCGCGCGCCGATGCCGTTCCTCCAGGGCCGCGCGGTGGGCGGCACCTCGGTGGTGAACGGCGCGATCTGCTGGCGGTTCGCGCGCGAGACCCTCGACGACTGGGTGCGCGCCGACACGGCGCTCGGCGACGCGCTGCCGTGGGAGGCGATCGAGCGCGCCGAGGACGAGATCGAGGCCCGCCTCGGCATCCGCCCCACCGACCCCGCCGTCGCCGGGCCCAAGAACCTGCTCCTCGGCGCGGGCGCGGAGGCGCTCGGCGTCGCGCACCGGCCGATCCGCCGCAACGTCGGGGCGTGCGTCGGCGAGGGCCGCTGCCTGCAGGGGTGCCCGCACGGCCACAAGCTCTCGATGGACCGCACCTTCCTGCGCGACGCCGCCGAGCGCGGCGCGCGCATCTACTCCGGGATCACCGTGCACCGGGTCGCGATCGAGCGCGGCCGCGCCGTCGGGGTGACGGGCCGGTCGGCCGCCGGCGGCGCGGTGGTGGCGCGGGCCCGCCGCGCGGTGGTGCTGGCGGCGAGCGCGATCCAGACCCCGTGCCTGCTGCTCGCGAGCGGCCTCGGCGACGGCGCCGTGGGCCGCAACCTCACCGCGCACCCGGGGGTCTCGGTGACCGCGCGCTTCGACGAGCCGGTGAACAACCACCGCGGCGCCACCCAGGGCCACGAGGTCACCGGGTGGCGCGACCAGGGGCTCAAGCTCGAGGCGCTCGGCTTCGACCTCTCGATCCTCGTGAGCCGCGTGCCGGGCGTGAGCGCCGAGCTGGCGCGCAACCTCGACCGCCTCGACCGCTTCGCGGTGTGGGGCGCCGCGGTGCGCGCCCGGAGCCGCGGCCGCGTGTGGCGCGGCCCGGCCCGCGCGCTCGTCACCTACACGCTCGGCCGCGACGACATGCTGACCGCGCGGCGCGGCGTCCGGGTCCTCGCCGAGACGTTCTTCGCGGCGGGCGCCCGCGAGGTCTACCCGGGGATCGCCGGGTTCGCGCCGGTGCTGACCGATCCGCGCGCCAGCGCCGCGATCGAGCGCGACGCGCCGCTCGACCCGCGCGCCTACGCGATGTCGATGACCCACCTCTTCGGCACCGCCCGCATGGGCAGCGATCCCGCCCGCTGCGTGGTGCGGCCCGACTTCCGGCACCACCGCGCCGACCGGCTCTACGTCGCGGACTCGAGCGTCTTCCCCGGCAACCTCGGCGTGAACCCGCAGGTGCCGATCATGGCGCTCGCGACGCTGTGCGCCGACCGCATCCTCGCCGCCGGCTGAGGCGGCCGCGGCCGGCCCGCCGGAGGCGGCCCTCCGAGCGGGGTGGCGAATTGTCTCGGGAGCAAGACGATCGCGGCGTCCGCTGCTAGGTTGGGCCGGTTGGAGGACCGGATGACGGACCCAGTCACGACCCGCGCGCGCCTCTCCCACCTGCGCGCCCCGCTCTTCGTCACGCTGCTGCTCGCCCTCGCCGCCGCCCGCGCCACCTTCGCGGGACACCCCGCCCACGCCGCCGACGCAGCCGCGGCGGCCTCGTTCCACGACCTCGGCGCCAAGACCCTCGCCGGCCAGGACGTCTCGTTCAAGGACTACGCCGGCAAGGTCGTGCTGGCGGTGAACGTCGCCAGCCAGTGCGGCTACACGCCGCAGTACAAGGGCCTCGAGAAGCTGTTCGAGGACCTCGGCCCCAAGGGCCTGGTGGTGATGGGCTTCCCGAGCAACGAGTTCGGCGGCCAGGAACCCGGCTCGGCGGACGAGATCCAGACCTTCTGCAAGCGCAACTACGGCGTCACGTTCCCGATGTTCCAGAAGCTCGTCACCAAGCCCGGCCCCGAGCAGTCGCCGGTCTACCGATTCCTCACCGCCGGCCGTGACGCGCCGAGCTGGAACTTCGGCAAATACCTGGTGGGGAAGGACGGCAAGGTCATCGCCTACTTCCCCAGCAAGGTCACCCCCGAGGACCCCAAGCTTCGGGAGGCGATCGAGACGGCCCTGAACCACTGACCGACCTCGTGGCCGGGTGGTTCCGGCCGCGCCCTTTCCTCGAACCCACTCCCGGGGGTCCGATGAAGCGACGACGATGGTTCGTGATGGCAGCCGCGCTGATGGCGATCCTCATCGGCACGGCCAACGAAGTCCTGGCGAGCGAGCGAGGAGCCGATGAGACCGGCCTCGCGACGGTGTACGCGGCGCGCTTCCACGGCAGACGAACCGCCAGTGGCGAGCGCTACGACAAGAACGGGCTGACCGCAGCCCACAAGACGTTGCCGTTCGGGACCCGGGTGAAGGTGACCCGGGTCGACAACGGCAAGAGCGTGGTGGTGCGAGTCAACGATCGCGGGCCGCACCCGGCGGGGCGGATCGTCGACATGTCGACCGCCGCGGCGGCGCGGCTCGGGATGCGCAGCAACCCGCTGGCGCGCGTGCGCGTCGAGGTGCTTCCGCCCGCGACCCGCCCGAGGTGATCGGCGGCCGACGAAGCGGCCGCCCTCCAGCCGCTCGATCCCCCTCGGAGGGCCCGCCTCGCCGGCGGGCCGGCGATACGACGCGTCGAACGCACCGCCGATCGCGCGGATCCCTGTACGCC
>CAYMQR010000636.1:0-3004 GCA_964392195.1 uncultured bacterium
GTAGCAGAGGTCCCAGCCGACCATCACCGCGAACCACGCCCACGGGCCGGTGCCCAGGTCGAACAGCCGCACGCGGTAGAAGGCGCCGAAGATCGCGAGCTCGACGCCCTTCCAGACGAGCGCCACC
This sequence comes from uncultured bacterium, assembly GCA_964392195.1. Taxonomy (GTDB): domain Bacteria; phylum JADJOY01; class JADJOY01; order JADJOY01; family JADJOY01; genus JADJOY01. Next base: position 128 of record CAYMQR010000636.1, read on the forward strand.
ACCAGGTAGCCGACGCCCATCGACAGGCTGGCGCCGGTGTCGCGCGCCTCGTAGGGCCGGCCGCGGCTGCGGTCGCGGCGCAGCCACAGCGCCTCGGCGACCATCGTCGCGAAGAAGAACGGGATGGCGTAGTAGATCGGGTTCGCGTGCATGGAGAGGTCTCGGCTCGTGGGTGGTGACGGGATCGAAGAGGTCAGCGCCGGGGGCGCGGCGCCGCGGGCGCGAGCAGCCGGTGGTACGCCTCGGTGAGGAACGGGATGGCGGGCCGAGCGCGGTCGCTCCCGGGCTCGACGATCGAGCTCAGCGCCATGCCCTGCATGGCCATCATCACCAGCCCGACGCACAGCTCGAAGCGCTCGGGCTGCGCCGCGGCCTCGGGCAGCAGCGCGGCGGCCACGGCGCGCAGGTTCTCGCCGTGCTGGGCGAGGACGGGTGCCAGGCTCGCGCGCAGCTCCGGGTCGGTGCGGGACGCCGTGAAGAGCTCGAACGCGGCCAAGAGCCGTGGGTCCTGGAACACGTCCCACAAGAGCTCGAGGGCGCTGGTGAGGCGGTCGCGCGCGCCGTCGAGGCGCGCGAAGCGCTTCTCGTATGCGCTCACCATGTCGAGGAAGAGGTGCTCGATGGTGGCGGCGAGGAGCGCCGACTTGGTGGGGAAGTGGAGGAAGAGCGCGCCCTGGCTGAGGCCCGCGTTCTTGCCGACCACGGTGGTGGTGAAGCCCGCGTAGCCGTGCTCGACGAGCGCCTCGAGCGCCGCCTCGAGGAGGCGCGCGCGGGTGACCGCGCGGCGCTCCGCCTGGGTGCGGCGGCGCGGGGCGGCGGTGCGCGTGGGGCGGGGTGAGGTAGAGCGCGGGCGGGTGGCGGCTGCGGCGGAGGCGTTCATCGCCGTCGATGGTAGCAACTCGAAAACAAACTGACAAGTCACTCTTTATCTTGCGCGGCATGCCGGGGTGGCGCGCTGGCCGCCGGGGTGGCTCAGCGAGCGCGGCCGCGCGCCAGCCTCTCCTCGAGGCGGCGCTTCACGTCCGGCCACTCGGAGTCGATGACGCTGAAGTAGACGCTGTGCCGGAGTCGCGGCCCGGGGCAGATCATGTGGTTGCGGAAGGTGCCCTCCTCGACCGCGCCGATCCTCGCCAGCGCCGCGCGCGAGGGCGCGTTCAGCGAGTCGGTCTTGAACTCCACGCGCACGCAGCCGAGCTCCTCGAAGCAGTGGCGGAGCTGGAGGTACTTCGCCTCGGTGTTGCAGTGGGTGCGTTGCCACTCGGGCGCGAGCCAGGTCGAGCCGATCTCGAGCCGGCGGTGGCCGCGGTCGATGGCGAGGTAGCTGGTCGAGCCCGCGATCCGTCCGCTGGCGCGATCGACGGTGGTGAAGGGCAGCCACGAGCCCTCGTCGCGGAAGCGCAGGATGCGCGCGGTGAACTCGCGCATGTCGCGCTCGGTCTCGACCGCCCACGGGTACCAGCGGAAGAGGTCGTGGCCGAGGCCGATCCGCACGAACTCGTCGGCGTGCTCGGGCACCATCGGCACCAGCGTGACGTGCCGGCCTTCGAGCGTGACGGGCTTCGGGTCCATCGGGATCTCCTTCGTGCGCGAGCGGCCGCGCCCGCGGCGAACCGCCGAAGGTGGCAGCCGCCGGCCCGCGGACGCAACCGCCGCGCCCGCGTTGCGGGCTAGGATGGCGTCGTGAAGGCGACCTGGACCGCCAGTGACACGCTGATCGAGAGCTGCGTCGAGCGCCAGCTCGGTTTCGCGCCGGCGTGGCTGCGCCACGAGGTCAGCGCGCGGCGGCTGCGCGAGGCCGCCGAGCGGCAGGTGCGCGACGACCTGACGCGCGTCGCCAACATCGAGTTCGCGCGCGAGTTCCGCGCCGCCTGTCCGCTGGCGGAGGCCGAGCTCGAGGACTACGCGTTCAAGCTGCTGCCGATCGGAGTCTCGCAGTGGCTGGTGACGTCGCTGCGGTTCCGCGGCCGCGACCTGGGCTGGCCGTTCGTCCAGATCGACCACTCCACGATCTCGATCGTCGACCGGAACGGCTGGGAGATCGTCGAGCGCGCGCTCTCCGACGCCTACGGCCACCTGCGGCCGCGCGCCATCCGTGTCTTCGACGCGCGCGACGACGAGCTCAGGGCACTGAGCGAGCGGCCGGTCACGTGCGACGTGCGGATCTTCGCCGCGACGCTCGGTCAGCTCCGCACCGTGGAGCTGCCGCCGAGCGCCGTCGCGCTCGAGGTGACCCGCGTCGAGCGGGTGTCCGACGCGAGCTTCGCGCGCTACCGCGCGATCTACGAGGACCTCCGCGGCCGTGACGACATCCACGCGCCGACACGGGTGTGGTTCGAGGATCACGCCGACCTCGACGCGGCCGCGCGCGAGGGCGTGGTGGCCGAGGTGAGCGTGGACGGCGCGTGGGCCGGCCTGTTCGCGTACGCCCCGGCGAGCGAGCTGTTCTTCGACGGCCTCTGCGTGCTGGAGGCGGCGCTCGGTGAGACGGCGCGCGGCCGGGGGCTCGCGGCACACGTCCATCGGCGCATGGCCGAGCTCGCCGGGCTCACCGACGACGCGGTGCTCTACGGCCACGTCGCCGAGGGCAACGAGCCGTCGGCGCGCGCGGCGATGCGCGCCGGCCGGCGCCTCTCGGGCGCCTACTGGTTCGTCGATCTCGCCGCGTGACGCAGGCGAGACGCTCGCGGGGGGACGGATCCCGCCGCGCTACGACACCGCCGTGGCGACGCGGGCGCCATTCCCCGTCGCCGTCGGCGCCTGCCCTCCAGGCAGGCGGGGGTGTGGAACGTGCGAGATCCAGTAACCGCTCGGCCTGCAGACGCCACGATCGGACCTGGATCCCGGCGCGTCGCCGCGCGACGCCACGAGCGCAGCGAG
>CAYMQR010000637.1:0-2984 GCA_964392195.1 uncultured bacterium
CGGGCGCCGCGCCGCTGCCGGATCCGCTCAAGGCGCTCATCGACGAGATCGCGGGCTGAGTTACTCGGGGAGCGCGCGAAGCGCGCGGGTTCCAGACCCCCCCGCCAAGAGCGCGGTCTCGGCGGGGCCCCACCCCCAAGTCACTCGCTTCGCTCGTGGCGTCGCGCTGCGACGCGCCATGTGACGGGTCCGATCGTGGCGTAAGCCGGCCGAATGGCCCTGCGCTCGAGCACATTCAAGCCCCCCGCCCGCTGGAGGGCAGGCGCCGACGGCGCCGTGCTCCGTCGGCGCCGGGACGTCAGGGATGTTCGACGAGGGCGAAGTCCGCGCCGAGGGCGAGGCGGAAGCGTCCGCGTCCGGACGGCGCGAGCTGGATGGCGGGGCAGCGCTCGGCGAGGCGGCGGCGCAGCAGGATCAGCCGGCTCTCGAGGTTGTCCTTCCACTCGGGCAAGCCGAGCGACGGGTCGAGGCGTAGCTGGCGGTTGGTGAACTCGATCCGACCCTCGTGGCGGTTCTCGGTGAGGATCTTGCGCAGGATCTTGGCCGGCACGCTGCGCACCAGGTACTCGCCGTCGACCAGCACGCACTCGTCGCGCTGGTAGTAGGCGACCTCGAGGCGAGGGCGCCCGGTGCCCGTCACCGGCGCGGCGGTGGGCGCGGGGTGCGCTGCCACCGGCTCGCCGGGCTCCTCGCTGCGCTCGGCGAGGAGCGCGTTCTGGATCGCGATCGCGAGGTAGCCGCCGAGCACCTCCAGGTACGCGCGGTCCTCCTCGTGGAACCGGTAGCCGCGATCGGACTCGATGCACAGCACGCCGAGCAGCTCGTCGCGCGCCAGCAGCGGGATGCCGAGCTGGCTGTCGGGGTCGGGCAGCCCCGGCAGCGGGATGCGCCGCTCCTCGGGGCAGAGCCCGCTCTCCTCGGCGCGCTTCGCGACCGCGTTGGCGTAGAGCATCTGGCGCAGGAGCCCGGAGATGCGGATCGGCTTGCGGGCCTCGGCGACCAAGCCGACGATGCCCTCGCCGAGCCTCACCTCCGAGCCGACGCCGCCCTCGGGGTAGCCGCGGCTCGCGATCAGCTCGAGGCGCTCGGGGTCCTCCGAGGTGAGGAGGATCATCGAGTGGCGGAAACCGAAGATCGACTCCAGGGTCTCGAGCACCGAGTCGAGGAGCGCGTCGACGCAGCCCGCCTGCTGCAGCCGCTCGCTCAGGACCTTGAGGGCGTTGAGCGTGAACGGCACCGCGCTCGCCGCCGCCGGCGGCGCCACGCGCCGCGCCGGTGCCGCGCTCGCGAGCCCACGCTCGTGCGGGAGCGCCTCGATCGACAGCACCTCGTAGACGTCCGCGCCGAGCAGCCGGAAGATCCCCTTGAGCCCCGAATACGACGCGATGGCCTCGATGCGCAGCCGCATGGTCTCGAACACCGGCCCCTCGGTCTCGGTGCGCACGAAGCGCAACCGCAGCGCGTAGACCTGGAAGGTGTCGGGATCCCACACCCGCACCAGCGCGTTGGGGTTCTCGAGGACGTTGCGCTTGCTCTTGTTGAAGAACTGGAAGGAGAGCGCCACGTGGCGCGGATCGACGTAGTCGACGTGGCTCAGGATCGCGACGTTCGGGACGCCGTCCCTCGAGCATGTGCAGAGCCACGACGGGATCAGCCCCTGGAAGCACGCGGTCAGGCTCTCGAGCGCGATCATGCGAGCCGCTCCCCGGTGCCCGGGCCTGGTGACTGGTCGTAGACGTCGGTGACCCGCACCTCGATCGCGGTGCACGGCCACAGCGGCCACGCCGCGCTCAGCGCGCGCGGGATGCCGATCGCCTCGAGGTCGGCGCGGAAGCCGTCCACCTGCCGCTCGACCTCGGCGCGCTCGGCGGCGCGCGCTCGCCGCGAACGCACGAAGCGGCCCTTGACCTGCCGTACGAGGTGCTCGGTGGGCCGGTCGAAGAGCACCGCGATCTCGGGGTGGGCGCGCAGCTTGGGCAGCGCGCCGCGGGCCGCGTCGAGGGGTACGAAGAGCGTCACGTGCTCGCGGTCGTCGTGGGCGAGGGCGGCGAAGGCGGGACCGCCGTCGGGCTCGAGCGCGGCGTTGCGGAGCGCGAAGGTGATCGAGAGCCCGCTCGCGATGAAGGCCGCGAGGTCGTCGGTGAGGGGGGGCTTGGGCATGTGGAGGGGAGCTTTAGGAATCTCTTAGGAATAGTCTAGGAAACTCTGAGCAAACGCTCGTTTCGCCCGCGATTACGGTCGGTGCGCCGGAGAGATCCGGCGTCCACCACTCACCGAACGAGGAGCGAAACGATGAAGATCCGAGCCACCACCCGCCGCCTCGCGAGCGCCGCCACCGCGCTCGCCGCGGTCGCCACCAGCCTCTCCGTGGCCACCTCCCCCGCCCGCGCCGAGGCGCCCGGCGACGTCGCGCGCGGCAAGTACCTGGTCACGCTGATGGTGTGCAACGACTGCCACACGCCGTTCAAGATGGGGCAGGCCGGTCCCGAGCCCGACATGACCCGCATGCTCTCGGGTCACCCGTCCGAGCTCGTCATGCCTCCCGCGCCCCCGCTCGGCGAGGGACCGTGGGTGTGGTCGGGCGCCGGCACCAACACCGCGTTCGCCGGACCGTGGGGCGTGAGCTTCGCCGCCAACCTCACGCCCGACGCCGACACCGGTCTCGGCAAGTGGGACGCGGAGACGTTCATCCAGGCGCTGCGCAGCGGCCGCCACCAGGGGCAGGGCCGGCCGATCCTGCCGCCCATGCCGTACCCGTGGTACCGGCAGGCGAGCGACGAGGACCTGCGCGCGATCTTCGCGTACCTGCGTTCGGTGCCCGCGGTGAAGAACCGCGTGCCGCAGCCGGTCGACCCGCCCGAGAGCCACTGAGCCGAGTCGAGCGAGGGATCCGATGGAACGCAGCAAGCTCGCACGCGGCGCAGTGGCGGCGCGGAACCGCGCCGCGCTGGCCCTCGCCTGGGCGGTCGTCGCGCTCGCGGTGG
>CAYMQR010000638.1:0-2976 GCA_964392195.1 uncultured bacterium
CCGCACGCGAGCGCGATCGCCGGCACCGTCCGCGCCGGCGAGTGGCGGGGCGGCGTGCTCTCGATCGCATCGAGGGCGCGCGCGAGCGCGGCCGGCGCGGTCCCGGGCTCGACCGAGCGCGCCAGCGCGACCAGCGCCTCGATGCGCTGCGAGCTCACGCCCGGCGGACCGATCTCGCGTACCAGCGTCACCACCTCGGCGCCGCGGCGCGCGCTCGCCGTGAGGCTGCCGAGACCGACGTGGACCGCGAGGACCTCGAGGCCGACGGCGCGCGCCACGTCGCCCATCTCGGCGCGGACGCGGAACGCCGCGTCGCCGGCGCGCATCAGCAGCGCGCCGAAGCGCAGCACCTGATCCAGCGCACCGACGAGCGGGGCCGAGCTGGCGGCGGTGCTCGAGCTCACGACCGTGCCCCCACTCAGCGCCGCCAAGCCCCGGCTTGCGACGCGGCGAGGCGGACCAGATCGCCCTGCACCATCGACACGTCGACGAGGTGCAGCCCCCAGCCCTTCCCGCCCAGGAACTCGCCGGGATAGTCGTCGGCGCGAGGGTCGGCGGGGTCGGAGTCGATCGTGACCTCGAGGTAGCTCGCGGTGCTCGCGGGATCGACCACGCACTGGCCGTGGAGCTGGCCGGGCACCGAGTAGAACGCGTGGCTCTTGGCGGCGGCGCGGTTCTGCGCCGGGTCCGCGTACGGGCCGCCCGCGCCGCGCGCGATCAGGATCGCCTGGAAGATCGGCGGCTGGAGGAACGGCAGGTAGGCGTCGAGGGTGGCGGGCGCCGAAGACGAGCCGCCCGCGACCAGCGCGGCGGCGTTCACGCACAGCGCCTGTGTCGCGGGATCGCCGGTCACGCCGAAGCGCGGCTCGGCGAGGTCGGGATCGCCCTCGCGGAAGGTCGAATACGCGACCACGCAGCCGGTCTGGTCGGCGCGCGTGCAAGGCGGCGTGCTCGCGAGCGTGCCGCCCACGTCCGCTCCCTTCGGCACCGCCACGGTCGCGCCCGGGATGTGCGCGGCGATGAGCCGCGCCGCGAGATACGGCTGGGTCTCGATCTCCTCGGCGATCAGCCGCGCCGAGAGCCCCGCGCCCTGCGAGTGACCGAGCAGGAAGAAGCCGCGGCCGTGGTTGTCGTTGGCGATGTAGTGGCGGAAGGCGTCGACGACGTCGCCATACGCGATCGCGCTGGCCTTCGCCGAGACGTCGTCGGGGACCAGGAACGGCGCGAAGAGCCTGAGCCCGAGCAGCACCAGCGTGCGCTGGCGATAGACCGGCGCGAACACCCGGCACACCGAGCCGTAGCGCGCCGCCTGGATGAGCGTGGTGCCGGTCTCTTGGGCGCCGGGGTCGAGGTCGGAGTTGGCGGCGAGATCGAAGCTGACCGTGGGGTAGACGTAGAAGCAGTCGACGGGCGGATCGGCAGCCGGCGTGAAGGTCTCGGTGGTGGAGCTGCCGTCAGCGGCGACGCGGATCGTGGAGAGGTCGCCGTTGCAGACGTTGGCCGGGCCGGTGAGGTCGGGGTGGCAGAGCCAGTGGTCGGTGCCGGCGTAGGTGGCGCTCACGTAGCCGGCATAGGGGTTCTCGCTCGCGGCGCCGCTATCGCTGCCGCCGCAGCTCGCGGCGAGCGCGAGCGCAGCCGCGAGGACGAAAGCGAGCGGCGCGAGGCGCGTGGAGCGCGCGGGTCGGCTCACGGCTGCGGGCTCCGGCGCGACTCGTACGCGATCAAGTTGCCGTCCGGGTCGCGCACCACGAACCAGCGCGTGCCCCAGTGGGTGGGCTCGGGGGCGAAGAGCGGCAAGCCCTTGGACGCGAGCTCCGCGTAGCGCGCGTCGAGGTCGTCGACGGTGAGGTGGATCGTCGGGCGGTGGCCCTCGATGCCGTGCGACTTTGACTTGTCGGCCGCTGGGTGAGGCTCGGCGAGGACGATCGACACGCCGCCGCCGCTCAAGCCCACGCCCCGCGGCTCGCCCTCGCCGCCCCACGCGAAGAGCACCGACCAGCCGAGCCCGTCGCGATAGAAGCCCACCGCCGCGTCGAACGACCCGGGCTCGACGAACAGGTGATCGAAGCGGTCGGAGGGCATGGTGAAGTCTCGGCTCGAGCGTGGCGCCCGCTCGTGCAGAACTCTTGGCCCTTCTACCGCGTGGTGACGGCGATGTACATCCGGGTGTACATTCCGTTCATGCCCCGGAAATATTCGGTCGCCGAAGCGCGCACCCACCTCCCTGCGATCCTCGATCAGGTCGAGGCCGGCGCCGACGTCGAAATCACCCGGCGCGGCCGCCGCGTGGCCGTGTTGATGTCGAGCGACGAGTACGAGCGCCTCCGCGCCGGGCACGCCGACTTCGCCACGGCCTATGCCGCCTTCCTGGCCGATCACGCGCTCGCGGAGGTGGGCGTCGGCGCGCGCTTCACCCGCGGCCTCCGCGACCGATCGCCGGGCCGCAAGGTCGAGCTTTGACGCTGCGCTACCTGCTCGACACGAACATCGTGTCGGTCCCGATCTCGAAGCAGCCGATCGCCTCCGTCGTCGCCAAGCTCGAGCGGCGCGGTGCCGAGTGCGCCATCGGCGCGCCGGTCTGGCACGAGCTTCTGTACGGATGCGCCCGACTTCCGGCCGGCAAGCGCCGCGACGCAATCGAGCGTTACCTCGACTCCGTCGTCCGCGCGTCGTTTCCGATCCTGCCTTACGACGACGCCTGCGCCTCCCGCCACGCCATCGAGCGAGCCCGCCTCGAGGCGGCGGGAACACCCGCCCCGTTCGTCGACGGCCAGATCGCCGCCATCGCCCTGCACCACGACCTCATCCTCGTCACCCGCGACGCGGCCGGCTTTCGCCCACTCCGGGGCCTGCGCGTCGAGGACTGGAGCTGAGCGGACCGGCGGCGCCGCCTGGATTTCCCGCGGGAAACAGCGGGACGCGACGATGTCAGTGTCGGCGCGTATCGGCGGGCACGCGGCGGCGGCGCGCCGGAGG
>CAYMQR010000639.1:0-2963 GCA_964392195.1 uncultured bacterium
CGCGCATCGTGAGCACCGTGTTCCAGGTGCTGGTGGCGCTCGCCGATCAGGGGCTCGGGGCGCGTGACGCGCTGGCGCTGCCACGCATCCACCACCAGGCGGTGCCGGACCGGCTGCGCCTCGAATCGGGCCGTTTTCCCGAGGAAATCGCGGCTTCGCTGGTGAGGCGGGGGTACACGGTCGCGCTCGAGGAGCCGTGGTCCGACGCCCAGGTGCTGGTGCGTCGCGGCGGGTCGTGGGACGCCGGGTCCGACCCCCGCGGGGTGGGGGATGGGGCAAAAGCACGGATTCGCGCTACAATTCCGCCCTCGGGGCCGGAACCCACCTTCGTCGAGACCACGCCGTGAGGCGTGCGTCGCGGCGTAACTCCACCAGTCGGTCCGGTCCATCGCACGCACAAGGAGAGAACCGGGATGCCGAAGCCGAACGTCGCGCAGATCATGAAGACGCTCGCGTCGATGGGGACGGAGCAGAACCGCACGATCTACCGCAAACGCGGCGCGACCGAGCCGCTGTTCGGTATCAGTCCGGCTGACCTCGAGAAATTCCGCAAGCAGATCGGCACCAACCACGAGCTCGCGCTCGAGCTGTGGCGGACCGGCAACATCGACGCGCGCATCCTCGGCGTGCTGGTCGCCGATCCGCAGCGCATCAGCCCCGCCGACCTCGATCGGTGGGCGTCGGCGATCCGGTATTACCCGCTGGCCGACGCGTTCGCCACCAAGCTCGCCGCGCGCAGCCGCCACGCGCGCGATCGGGTCGCGGCGTGGACGCGCTCCAAGGACGAGTGGCTGGGGCGCGCGGGGTGGATGATCCTCGGCGAGCTCGCGAGCCGCGATCCGGTGCTCTCGGACGCGCAGCTCACCCGCGAGATCGAGCGCATCGAGTCGACGATCCACGGTGCGCCCAACTTCACCCGCGACGCCATGAACATCGCGCTGATCTCGATCGGCTCGCGGAACCCGCGGCTGCGCGAGCTGGCGCTCACGGCGGCGCGGCGCATGGGCAAGGTCAAGGTCGACCACCCCGACGGCGAGAGCCAGACGCCCGACGCCACCGAGCACATCCGGCGCTTCTGGGATCGCAAGGCCGGCAAGAGCACCGCGAAGGCGGCGCAGAAGGCCGCGGCGGGCAAGGCGCCGAGCAAGGCCGCCGCGACGGCACCCGCCAAGAAGGCGGCGAGCACCGCGCCCGCCGCCAAGGCGAAGCCCAAGGCAGCTGCTGCCGCGAAGAAGCCCACCGCCGCCAAGAAGCCGGCCGCGATGAAGAAGTGAGGCGGGCCGCGGCGCGCGCCGTCGAGCGGATCGACGTCCCGTGGTCGCTCAGCGCCCGCGCGGGCTGAGCAGATCGGCGATCCGCGTCCGGAGGGTCGGCGGACGGAGCTGGACCGGCGGCCGATCGGCGCTGAGCAGGAACGCGGTCAGGTCGGCGGCGAAGCGCTCCGGCGCGTCGAGGTGCACGAAGTGCCCGACGCCCTCGTAGACCGTGAGCGTCATCCCTTCCGATCGGGCCACCGCGTCGCGTCCGTGCCGCACGGGAATGACCGGGTCCTTCGACCCCCAGAAGAGCGCGATCGGCGGCATCTCGGTCACCTCCTGGGCGCGGTGCCGGGTCTGCACGTACTGGCCGAAGAGGTTGATCACGCCGCCTACGGTGCGTTCGAAGGCCCGCTCCGAGCCAGGGATCCGCGCCATGGCGATGAACCGCGCCTGCTCCTCGGGCTCCATGTGGCCGAACACCGCCGGCGCGAGTCGCACCGCCGCCGGCAGCGCCACGCGCATGACGAGCGGCGTGAGGAGTGGGCCGAGCACCGGGAAGGTGGCGATCCTCATCCCGGGAGCCACGCCGCGCCCCAGGCCTCCGGACGCCACCAGCGCCAGCCGCGCCACGCGCTCGCGGTGCTCGAGGATCATCCACTGAGCCACGCCGCCGCCGTAGGAGTGGCCGCAGAGGTGAGCCTTCGCGACTCCGATCGCCTCCATCCACTCGGCGAGGACGCCCGCGAACCACGGCAGGGTGTACGGCGCGTCGGGACGGCCCGAGTAGCCGTGTCCAGGCAGGTCGACCATCAGCAGCCGGAAGCGTCGCGCGAGGAGAGGCGCCACGCGCCGCCACGTGCGGTGCGAGTCCTGGATGCCGTGGATGAGCACGAGCGCCGGACCCGCGCCCAGCTCGCCCCACGTGACCGTGGTGCCCGCCACGGAGGTCTCGTGGGCGATACCGATCATCTCCGCAGCCGGAGCGGTCGCGGCGCGTCTCACCCGGACACCGACGAACCCTTCGCGACGCGCCGGAACTGGTCGTTGAGGAAGCGCATCGCGAGCTCGTAGGGCCACGCGACCTTGCGCTGCAGCCAGTAGCCGAGGCGGATGTCGGGCGAGGTGAAGACCAGGTAGCGGCCGGTCTCCACCGCGCGCAGGATCGTCGCGGCGGCGCGCTCGGGCGTGACGGCGTGCTTCACGAAGAGACCCTTGAGCTTCCGCGCCTCGGGGGAATTCACGTCGATGCCCACCACCTCGACGGTGTTCACGAGCCCGGTGTTGACCGCCCCCGGGCACACCAGGCTGACGCCGATGCGATGGCGGCGGAGGTCGAAGCGCAGCACCTCGGAGAGGCCGCGCAGCCCGAACTTGCTGGCGCTGTACGGTCCGTGCCACGGCAGGCCGAAGAGCCCCGCCGCCGAGGACACGTTGACGATGTGACCGCCGCGCCGCGCGCGCACCATGTTCGGCACGAAGCACTCGATGACGTGGATCGGGCCCATCAGGTTCACGTCGATCGCGCGCTGCCAGTGGTGATGCTCGAGGAGCTCGACCGGCCCCCAGATCGCGATGCCGGCGACGTTCATCACCACGTCGACGGCCGGCGTCTCGGCGTGGACGGCGTCTGCGAACGAGCGCACCGCGGCGAGATCGGTGACGTCGAAGGCGCGATGGAGGGCGACGCGCCCGCCGCTCGCGCGC
>CAYMQR010000640.1:0-2942 GCA_964392195.1 uncultured bacterium
CCGAGACGAACGCCGCCACGGTCTCCAGCACTTCGCTGCACCGCTCGCGGTGCGGAACGTGGCCGCAGCCGGGGAGGACGGCCATCTCCACCGCGCCGCCGACCCGCGCGACGATCAGCTCGGGGAAGGCGACCGAGCCGTATTCGTCCTGATCGCCGTGGATCACGAGCACGGGGCAGCGCACCCGCGGTAGCTCGTCCGCGATCGTCCAGTGATCGAACGCGGGCGAGAGCCAGGTGTCGGTCCAGCTCGCGAGCACCCACGCGGCGCGCTCGCCGTGCCAGCGCGTGAGGCGCGCGAACTGATCCGGGTCGGCGAAGCTCCGCTGCGCGCGCCGGATGCCCTCGCGGGTCCGCTCCTCCACGAACGGCTGCGCCGACTCGCTCACCACCGCGATCACCGGCTCGCGCCCGCTCGCCGCGACGAGCAGCGACATCACCCCACCCACGCTGTGGCCGAAGAGCACATAGTCATCGAGGCCGAGCGCCTTGCGAAGCTCCGGGAAGGCACGCTCGGCCTCGTCGCGGATGAAGCTCATCGCGATCGGCTCGCTGCGCGGCGTCGATCGGCCGAAGCCGAGACGGTCGTACGCGATCACGCGCCGCCCGAGCCGCGACGCGAGCGCCGCCGGGAACTCGCGCCACAGCTCGACGCTGCCGAGCGAGTCGTGGAGCAGCACGATCGGCGGCTCGTTCGCCACGTCCGCAGGCGTCCAGGTGCGGACGAACGCCTGCCCTCCGGGTACGAGGACGAGCTCGTCTCGGGTCTCGATCGCGCCCAACTCTCCACTCCCTCGTGCGGTGCCGCGCTCCGTGGGACGCGGGGCCATTACGTCCGCGCCTGCTCCGCGGCGAGGGCGATCGCGACACGTTCGATGAGCTGGTACGGCACGGGGTCGCGGAGCTCGAAGCGGAGGTTGCCCTTCTCGTTCCGGAACGGCGTGAGCTCCGCGATCAGCGCGGCGTCCTTCGTCACCGGCGGATAGATGCCGATGTGTTTCTGGAAGGCCGCGAAGTAGAAGAACGTCCGGTCGGTCCGGAACGCCGGCAGGTTGTAGCTGATGCAGCGGGTCGCGCCGGGCACGGCGCGCTCGACGAGCTGCTGGATGCGCAGCAGGATGGGGCGCACGTGGTCGGGCGCGGCGGCGAAGTACTCGTCGTGGGAAGCGAAGCGTTCGCTCGGTGGCATTCCGGGACCTCGTGGCGGGCCGCGGCCCGGCCTCAGCGGCAGGTCTCACCGGCGCGGGGCTCGCCCACGCGGTGCACGCCGGCATCATCGGCCTCGTAGTCGCTGCAGGACTCGGTGCAGTACTTCGTCCCGGACGGCACGAGCGAGCACCGCACGTAGTTCGAGGCGCCGGTCTTGCTCCACACCGAGAGGCGCGGCGGACGGGCGCCATCTTCCTTGCCGTAGAGCCAGATCACCTGGATCGAGGTGGGCTTCGAGCGGAAGCCTGCCGGTCCGGTGACCTCGAACTCGAGGATCGGCCCGCCGCTGCCGGCGAGCGCCGCCTCCTCGGGGTCGGCCGGCTCGCGCACCCTGACCTGGAAGGCGCCGAGTCGGGTGACCGCGGGAAGCGGCGCGAGGGCGATGGCCGTCTCGCCGGGATCGGCCCGTGGCCGGTCGTTGTCGTGCTCGCTCGCCACGGCTCGCAGCGCGCCAGCCGCGGCGGCGACCAGCGCCAGCGCGATCACGACCCGCGTGGGTCTCACCTGAACGGAGCAGCGGCCGGGCGTCATCGGGGTGGTGGCCTCTCGAAGCACCCCATCGATAACACGAGGGGAGGGGCCTCTGGTCACGACGAGCCGCCCCATCCCGGCAGCGCGGCCGCCTGGCGGATCCAGGATGCCATCCGCGCCTCGTCGAACGGGTCGTGCTCGTGGATGTCGAGGTAGCGCGTCTCGTCGCTCTTCGATGTGCCGGGTGGGAGCGGGACGAGCGACGTGCCGCGGAAGAACGCCACCTTCACGTAGCGCGTGAAGACGTGGAACGAGAGGAACCAGCCGTGCCCCTCGACGCCGTAGAACGGCGAGTTCCACTTCACGGCCTTGCGCACGCCGGGGACGGTGCGCTCGATCAGCGCATCGAGCCCGCGCCCCACCTCGCGCTTCCAGCCGGGCATGGCGGCGATGTAGGCCTGCACCGGCGCGTCGCCGTCGCCCTTCGCGATCTGCGGGTTGCCGCCGGCGAGCCGCTTGACCTTGGGTTTCGTCATCCAAGCCTCAGCGAAGCGAGCTAGGGGCCAGGGCTCACACGCTCGCTGGCGTCAGGTCGCCGGCCCATCGGCGCGCGCCCGCGAGAGCAGGCCGGTTTCGAGGTCCGCGTCGACGCCGCTGCCGAAGAGCTCGTCCTGCCAGTCGTCGGTGCCGTAGAGGTAGGTATCGAGCCACATCGTCGCGTACTTCTGGGCGACGGTGTGCTGCGCGGTGGCGGAGATGGAGGGCGCGCAGTCGATCGGGATGAGGTCGACGATCGCGGTCACCCAGCGCTCGGCGGCGTCGGCGTCGAAGTAGCCCACGTGGTCGGCGCCGGTGATCTCCAGGAACTGGCGGCGCGCGAGGATCGCGTCGTAGTAGGTCTCGACGCTGGTGCGCCCCAGGTTGGTGAACGCGAGCAGGCTCGGCGGGCGCGGGTTCACCAGGCAGTCCTCGGTGCCTACCTGGATCTGGGTGGGGGCGGCGACGCGCGCGGCGGCGTCGATCGTGTCCTGGAAGAGGAAGCGGCCGAGGTCGTTGATCCCGGGCGCGAACGCGACCACGGCCCCCACGCGCGGGTCGTCGCCGGCGGCCTGGATCGCGCCCGCGCCGCCCGCCGAGAGCGCCACCAGCCCGATCCGCTCCGGATCCACCACGCCAGCGAGCGCACCCGCATCGCGGGATCCGGCCTCGGCCTCGCCGAGCAGCGCGTCGACGCCGGTCGTGAAGCCCGCCGCCCACGTGGTG
>CAYMQR010000641.1:0-2936 GCA_964392195.1 uncultured bacterium
CGCGGCCTCGATCGGTTCCGGATCGGCTCGCTCGCGTTCGGCGCCGGGTGCGATCACGCGGTGCTCACCCGCTTCGCCTCCGACTGGGCCGCGAGCCTGCGCGCCGGGAAGAGCGCGTTCGCAGCGGACGGCTATCCCGGCATCACCCTCGGCGCGGCGGAGGGCGTGTCGATCGCCTCGTTCCGCTTCGATCCCGACCGGCTCGCGCTGTGGCTCTACGCGAGCCTGCTCGACCTCACCGAGGAGATCGCCGCGGACCACGCCGCCGGTGTCACGCCGACGCTGCTGCAGGTTCGCCGGCTGCTGCAGCTCACGATCGACGGCCTCGCCCGCCACGCCGGCGTGCGCGAGCTGCTCGCGGCCGCGCGCGACCCGGCTCACCCGCTCGCCGCGGAGCGGTTGCGCGTCGCGGTCGCGATCGAGGCGCTCGGCTTCGGCCACCACCTCGGCCTCACCAAGCGCCGCTTGATGACCCTCGCTCTCGGTGGGCTGCTCGGCGGGCTCGCCGCGTCGCCCGATCCCGACCGCGCCGTCGAGCCGCTGCTCGGCTTCCCGGGGCTCGGTGACGCGGCGCCGGCGCTGGTGGTGACGCTCCACGACGCGCGCCGCATCCGCGCCGGTGGCGAGGGCGGGCTCGGCGGCCAGGTGCTGGCGCTCGCCGAGCGCTACGTCGAGGAGTGCAGCGGCGGATGCGGCGACGGCTCGCCCGCACCCCACCCGGCCATCGTCGTCGAGCGCCTCGCCGGCGGCGCGGCGCCGCTCGAGCGGGCGTTCGCGGAGCACAAGGGCCGCTACCCGCTCGGCTCACCCGTCACGCTCAGCGACGGCTCGCTGGCGGTGGTGCTCGCCCGCGGCGTGAGCCGGGACCCGGCGCGGCCGGTGGTGGCGCGGTGGCTCGAGCCAGCCGACCTCGGCGAGCCGCTCGACCTGTCGAGCAGGGACGAGCTCACGATCGCCGGCACGCCCGCCCCGGCCGAGGCCGGGATCGACCTAACCGCGGTGCGCGCGGGCGCGACGGACTCGACACCTCCGCCGTGACGCTGCAAGCTCCGCGATCCAACGGGGCTTCCGGGAGGATTCCATGCGCATCGCGGACGACGTCACCAAGCTGATCGGCAACACCCCGCTGGTCCGGATCAACCGGATCGGCGCCGGCCTCCCGGGCCGACTGGTGGCGAAGCTCGAGAGCTTCAACCCGGTGTCGTCGGTGAAGGACCGGATCGGCGTGGCGATGATCGAGGCCGCCGAGCGCGACGGCAAGATCAAGGCCGACACGATCCTGCTCGAGCCGACCAGCGGCAACACCGGCATCGGGCTCGCGTTCGCCGCCGCGGCCAAGGGCCTCAAGCTGGTGCTGACGATGCCCGAGACGATGAGCATCGAGCGCCGTCGCATCCTCGCCGCGCTGGGCGCCGAGCTGGTGCTCACGCCCGGCCCCGAGGGCATGAAGGGCGCGATCGCGCGCGCCGAGCAGATGGCCGCGAGCGACCCGCGCTACCTGGTGCTGCAGCAGTTCGAGAACCCGGCCAACCCGGACATCCATCGCCGCACCACCGCCGAGGAGATCTGGCGTGACACCGACGGCCAGGTCGACATCCTGGTGTGCGGGACCGGCACCGGCGGCACCGTGACCGGCTGCGCCGAGGTCTTGAAGCCGCGCAAGCCCGGCCTGCGCGTGATCGCCGCCGAGCCCAAGGACTCGCCGGTCATCTCGGGAGGCAAGCCGGGCCCCCACAAGATCCAGGGCTGGGGGCCGGGCTTCGTGCCGAAGATCCTGCGCGCCGAGCTCCTCGACGAGGTGATCACGGTCTCGAACGAGGACTCGGGCGCCATGGCGCGGCGGCTGTGCACCGAGGAGGGGATCCTCTCCGGCATCTCCTGCGGCGGCGCGATGTGGGCCGCGGTCGAGGTCGCGAAGCGGCCCGAGAACGAGGGCAAGATGATCGTGGTGGTGCTGCCCGACACCGGCGAGCGCTACCTCTCGACCTGGCTCTTCGAGGAGATCGTGTCGTGACCGGCTCGGCGCCGGGTCCGGCGATGTCGGCGCTCGCGCCGGTCGCGGAGGTGCTCGCGAGCGCCGCTCGCACCAGCTACAAGTTCGGCCCGACCGGACGCATCTCGCTGCCCTCCCGCGACGTGGTCGTGCGCTGCGTCGACGGCATCCGTCAGGCGCTCTTCCCGGGCTTCTTCGGCGGCAACGACCTCGACGCCGACGGCATCGCCCGCTACGTCGGCGAGACGCTCGAGCGCGTCGCCCACGACCTGCTCGAGCAGATCGCGCGCGCGGTCGGGTTCGCCGAGGGCCGCGACTTCGCGACCTGCGGCTACTGCAAGGAGGTCGCGGAGCACTCGACCACCGCGCTCGTGAACCGCCTCCCCGAGGTGCGGCGCAAGCTCGCCTCGGACGTGGACGCCGCGTTCGAGGGCGACCCGGCGCTCAAGATCCGCGAGGAGGCGATCTTCAGCTACCCGGGCGTGTTCGCGCTCAGCGAGCAGCGCATCGCCCACGAGCTCCATCTGCTCGGGGTGCCGCTGATCCCGCGCATGATCACCGAGAACGCCCACTCGATGACCGGCATCGACATCCACCCGGGCGCGTCGATCGGCGAGCACTTCTTCATCGACCACGGCACCGGCGTGGTGATCGGCGAGACCGCGCGGATCGGCCGGAACGTGCGGATCTACCAGGGCGTCACGCTCGGCGCGCGCAGCTTCCCGCTCGACCGCACCGGCAACCCGATCAAGGGCGTCGACCGCCACCCGATCGTCGAGGACGACGTGGTGGTGTACGCGGGCGCGACGCTGCTCGGGCGGATCACCATCGGCCGCGGCTCGACGATCGGCGGCAACGTGTGGCTCACCCACTCGGTCCCGCCCGGCAGCCGGATCACCCAGGCCGAGGCCAAGGAGCTCGCGTTCGAGGACGGCGGCGGGAT
>CAYMQR010000642.1:0-2927 GCA_964392195.1 uncultured bacterium
CAGCCACACGTCGACGCTCTCGCCGACGTACACGCGGTAGTCGGCGCCGATCCGCGGCGTCCAGGTGTCGCTGAAGTCGGGGTCGATCGCCGGACCGCTCTTGAGCTCGAGCGGCAGGATCGGGATGTCGATGTCGGTGTCGATCACCAGCGACGGCGACTTGAAGTTCGAGTAGCGGTTGAACGCGAGGTCGAACGCGATCAAGCCGTCGTCGCCGAAGTGGTACGCGGTGCCGAGGGTGTAGGTCTCGGGCGTGTAGAGCAGCGTCGACTTGAAGTCGAGCTTGAGCGGGATGCCCGACAGCAAGATCGTCAGCGGGATCTGCAGGTCGAGCTGGTAGCGGTACCGCCACGTGAAGCCGAAGGTCCAGTTCTCGAGCGCGGGCGTCAGCTCGGCGCCCTTCACGAACGCGCCTACGTCCGGCGAGAACAGCGACTTCGACTCCTGGTCGACGGTGGTGAGGATCGACGCCACGCCGTTCAGGCTGCGGATGCCGGGCTTGAGGTCGAGGCTGCCGCCGAGGTCGGCGTTGAAGGTGGCGCCGAAGCCCACCAGGAACCACGGCAGCGGATCGGTGGCGAACCCCGCATGCATGATGTTGGCGCGCGGGTACTGCTCGAGCAGTACGAACTGCGGGGTGGTGGCCGCGGGCACCTGCAGCGACAGCACGTAGTCGACCGGCTGGAAGTAGTTGTAGCCGAACGCCACCCGGTCCTTGAGCCAGTCGATGAAGGGCAGCGTGAACACGAAGCCCAGGTAGAGCCCGTCGGTGCCGCCGCCGTTCGGGTCGTCCTCGCCCTGCGCGGTGAGGTCCATGTAGGCGTACTGGTAGCCCACGCCGACCCGCGTCGAGGTCTTCTGGATGATGCCGGCGGTGTTGGCGTAGGCGCCGGTGAAGTCGTCGGCCACCGCGGTGAAGGCGCCCGCCATCGCCGCGTAGCGGGGGCCCGGGCCGAAGAGCCGGAAGTTGGTGGCGGACGCGGTGTGCGGAGCAGCGACCGCCGCGATGACCGCGAGCGCCAGCACGCGCGCCGCGATGCGGTGGCGAAAGCCGTGGTTCGAGTGCGGTCGCGGCATCATCGATCGAGCGTCCCGGGGGTGAGCGCGGCGCACGATCGAACCAACGGAACACGCCGGGCGGTCGTCGTTTCTAAGCGATTCGACGGGGGCTCGCAACCGTGATCTGGATGACCGAGCCCGCGCCGCCGGCTGCGCTAGATTCGGACGGTGGAGGAGACAGCATGCCGATCCGCCTCGCCTACGGCCGCATCAACCACGAGACCAACGCTTTCAGCCCGGTCGACACTCCGTTCGACGCCTTCACCCGCGCCCACTTCCTGGAGGGCGCGGCGCTCGCCGCGGCATGCGCGCCCGGTGGTTACGAGGTGGCGGGCTACGCCCGGAACGCCGAGCTCTCCGGGTTCGTCGAGGCGGTCGCGGAGCGCCGCGGCGAGGTCGAGGGCGTGCCGCTCGTCAGCGCGTGGGCGATCCCGTCGGGGCCGCTCTCCGAGGACGCGTTCGAGACCGTGACGGCGAAGCTGCTCGAGCGGCTGCGCGCGGCGGGCAAGCTGGATGGGGTCTTCCTCTCGCTGCACGGCGCGATGACGACGCGCCACGATCCCCACCCCGAGGCGCGGCTGCTCGAGGCGGTGCGCCGCGAGATCGGCCCGGACGCGCCGCTCGCGGTGTCGTTCGACCTCCACGCCCAGCTGTGCGCGAAGAAGCTGGCCCCGCTCACGTTCGCGTGCGCCTACCGCACCAACCCGCACCGCGACCACGCGCGCACCGGGCGGCGCGCCGGGCGGATCCTCATCGACACCGCGCTCGGGCGCGTCCGGCCGGTGTACCGCTGGCGCACGTTGCCGATGGTGCTGGGCGGCGGCACCACCGTCGACTTGCTGCCGACGATGCGGCCGATCTTCCGGCGCATGAGCCGGATGGAGCGCGAGCCGCGCGTGCTCGACGCGAGCCTGTGCATGGTGCACCTGTGGAACGACGACCCCGAGATCGGCTGGAGCGCGCACGTCGTCACCGACGGCGACGCCGCGCTCGCCGACCGGCTCGCCGACGAGCTGGCGGATCGCGCGTGGGGCGTGCGCGAGGTGATGCCGCCCGTGTTCCCGGGCGCCGCCGAGGCCATCGACACGGCTCGCGCGGCGCGGCTCGCGCGCCGGCTCGGCGTGGTCTGCCTGTCGGACGCGAGCGACGTGGTGGCGGCGGGCGCGACCGGCGAGAACACCCACCTGCTACGCGCGCTCCTCGAGCGCGGCCAGGGGCTCGTCGCCTACGCGCCGATCCTGGACGCGAGCGTCGCGGTCGCGCTGGCGGGGACGGCGCCGGGAACCGAGGTGGACGTCGAGGTGGGCGGCAAGATCGATCCCGCCACCAACCCGCCGCTCAGGGTCCGCGGGCGGCTGCTCGCGACCCAGCTCCGCGAGCCGTTCGGCCACGTCGCCGTGCTCGACCTCGGCCACGTGAAGCTGGTGGTGACCGAGCACACGCCGATCGTCATGAAGCCGGCCTTCTACCGCGACGCCGGCCTCGATCCGTGGAAGGCCGACATCCTGGTGGTGAAGAGCTTCTTCCACTTCCGCATCTACTTCGCGGCGATCAACCGGCGCACGATCTACGTGCGGACCCGCGGCCTCACCGACGTGGACAGGGCGCTCGGCCTCACCTTCGACGGGCCGGTCCACCCCAAGGACCGCGTCGACGACTGGCGCCCCGCCGACCGCCGCCGCAGAGGCGTGGGCTGACGCGTTCCGGCCGCTCGTTTCCGGTGTGGAGGGCCCGCCTCCGGGGGGCCGGCGATAGGCACCGTCGAACGCGTCGCCGATCCCCTCGATTCCTGGCGCCCGACGGAGCGGGCGCGCTCCAGCCGCTCACGCCGCGCGCGCGAGCCACGCGACGAGCTGGGTGTGCGGCAC
>CAYMQR010000643.1:0-2921 GCA_964392195.1 uncultured bacterium
TGGACGCTGGCGCCGATCACCGGCTCGCCGCGCGGCCCGACGACGCGGCCGCGCACGTCCGCGCCGCGCGCGAGGCGCACCGTCCCGGCGTCGAGCCTCGAGCCCGGCGCGCCGCCGAACGGCCCGATGGTGGTGGGCGCGTAGCCGTCGGCGAGGACCTCGATGGGCTCGGGCTTCTCGGGCAGGTCCGCGAACTCGAAGCGGCCGCCGGGGTCGCGGAACGCCGTGTGCGCCACCGTGAAGCGCGGCACCGGCGCGCCGCTCGCCGCGTCCACGACGCGGCCCACCAGCCGCGCCGCGCCGTCGAGGCGGACGTCGATGCTCGGTCCGCCGGCGCGCACGCCGGGCAGCGTGGCGCGCGCGTCGCGCTCGGCGACGACCTCGACCTCGTAGCTGCCGGGCGGGAGCCCCGAGAGCACCGCCTCGCCGCCGCCGTCCGAGCTCGCCGCCGACGAGTCGAGCGCGCCGCGGTCGCCGCCCGGGAACGCGGTGATCACCGCGCCGGCGATCGGCTTGCCGGAGCGGTCCGCCACCCGCAGCGTGATCGCGGCGCCCTCGTCGAGGGTCAGCTCGACGCCGTCGGTGACCTGCTGCGCGGTCACGGTGTAGGGCCCGAAGGTGCGCCGCACCTTGCCCACCGCGGTGGCGATCAGGTTGTAGCGCCCCGGCACCAGCGGGGTGACCTCGAACCGGCCCGCGCGGTCGGACTCGCCCTTGTCGCGCCCCGAGCCCATCGCGAGCCGCGCCGCCGGCGAGCTGGGCCGGCGCGCGGGCTCGAGGAGGTCGCACCACACGGTCACGCCGGCGAGCGGCGCGCCGTGGGCGTCGCTGACGCGGCCGCGGACCGAGCCGCCTTCCTCGAGCACGACGTCGACGTGGCGGGTCTCGTCGGGCCGGACGTCGTCGAGCTCGACGGCGGCGTCGAGCAGGCCGGCATGGGTGACGCGCAGCGTGACCTCGCTCCCTTCGATCCCCGCCGGGAAAGACGGCGGCCGGGCGAGCGCGACGCGCGCGATCCGGAACCGGCCCGCGCCGTCGCTCACGGCCTGCGCGGGACGCGAGCCCCACGCCGCCACCTCGGCGCCCACCACCGGCGCGCCGCGCGCGTCGGTGACGCGCCCCTCGATCGCCGCGCTGGCCCACGGCGCGCCCTCGTCCGCCGAGCTCGCGTCGCGCCCTGGGGAAGCGCCCGTGGCGTCCGTCAGCGGCGCGGTGTCGTCGCGAGCAGGCCGGCCCGCGCCGCGGCGCGCGGGCGCGGGCCCGGCGTCGGTCCGCGGCGCGCGCGCCTCGCCCGCGCTTCGCGCGCCGACCGGGACGTCCGGCGCCGGCGCGCTCCACCACCGCCACACCCGCACGCCACCGGCGGCGAGCGCGGCGGCCGCGAGCACGCCGATCACGACAGCGCTCGCGTGCGACCGCGAGCCCGCAGGCTCGAGCCCTCGGCCGGGCCGCGACGCCGGCCGCCTCCGCTCAGCGCCCGCGCTTGGCGTGCTTGCCTCCGCCGCCCTTCGCCTTCGTCGAGCGCGGCGCGGCGGCGCTGGCCGCGGCGCTCCTCGCGCTCGCGCCGGGCGCCGCCGAGATCGCCGCCGCCGCGTTCTGCGCGGCGATGTTCGCGCCGCCCGAGCGCCACGTCGCGAGCTTGGGCTCGATGCGCTTGTGGATGAAGAGCGGGTCCCACCAGTCCTTCGGGTCGACCGCGATGCCGTGCACGTACATGCCGAAGTGGAGGTGGTCGCCGAACGCGAGCCCGGTCATGCCGGTGTGCCCGATGACCTGGTTCTGGGCGACCTTGTCGCCCTCCGCCACCGCCATGCTGCTGAGGTGCCCGTAGAGCGTGGCGAGCCCCATGCCGTGGTCGATGATGACGCAGTTGCCGTAGATGCCGAGGTCGCCGGCGTGGAGCACCACCCCCGCGCCGGAGGACGGCACCGGGAAGTTCATGAGCGCGGCGATGTCGACGCCGAGGTGGACCTGCTGGTCGATCTCCTTGCCCTGCCACGAGTAGTGGCGGGTCTCGGCGAAGCGGCTCACCGGCTTGCCGTTCATGCGCCCGAACGCCCCCGACCACAGCGCCTGCGGCTCGGTGGTCTCGAGCACCTTGGCGAGGGTCTCGTGGTTCTCGACGCGCAGCTTGCTGTTGACCTCGAGGAACGCGGCCACGTCGTCGAGCGAGGGCGGCAGCGCGAAGCGGTCGCGGATCGCGGCGATCCACTCGGGCTTGAGCGTGATCGGCACGTCCGGGTAGGTGCGCGGCATGACCTTGTAGTTGAAGGTCACGTTCGCCTCGTTGCCGATGTCGTCGCGCGCGTAGACCACCGGGGTGACGTTGTCCGGCTCGCGGAACGACAGCGCGAAGAGGCAGATGCGGACGCCGGTGTCGGCGGGCGAGGGGTAGCCCGGGAAGTGGCGCTCGCCGACCCGCACGCCGTCCTCCACCGAGCTCGCGCCCACCCGGTAGGTCACCATCATCGAGCCGCCGAACTCGATGTTGTGCTGCTCGCTCAGGAGCTCGACCATCGGCGGACGCAGCCGCACCTCGATGTCGAGCGACTGGGTGGCGGTGTTGCCCTGGCCGCCGTTGCGCCGCGAGTGGTCGGAGGCGGTCACCGTGAGCTTGGCGGCGCCGTCGCGGACCTGGAGCTCGCGCGGGTCGAACTCGACGATCTTCTCGTAGGTCTTGGGCGGCTTGCCGTCGGGCCCGGCCACGGCGGTCTCGTCGAGCACCGTCTTGCTGATCGCGGTGGGCGTCGTCTGCTCGATCGCCACCGTGACCTTCGCCACGCCCGCGCCCGGGTCTTCGACCTGTAGCTTGAGCTGCGCCTTGCGGCCGATCGCCTTGGGCGGGTCGACCCACCGCACCACCGGCGGGGTGCTCTCGTAGGAGCGGTACGCGAGCACGCCGCCGATGGCGGCGCCCGCGA
>CAYMQR010000644.1:0-2903 GCA_964392195.1 uncultured bacterium
CGCCGCCGCCAGCGCCCGTACCAGCTCGCCCCCCGGCTTCCTCACCGCCAGGCCGATGGGCTCGGGCGCGAGCGCCTGGCCGGTGACCTCGAAGCTGGCGGCGTCCTGCTTGGCGAAGTAGCGCGCCACCGGCTCGTCGATGACGATCGCCTCGGCCTGGCCGGCCTTGAGCGCCTGGAACGCCTGTGTGCCGAGCGGGAACGCCTTGACCTCCTTGATTGCCACGCCGTTCGCCTTGGCCTTCAGGACAGCCTGGTAGGAGGTGGTATCGGCCTGCACGGCCACGACCTTACCGGTGAGATCCGTCGTCGACTTCACGCCGCTGCCGGGCCTGGCCACGAAGACCTGCGCCATCTGCAGATACTCGATGAAGTCCGCGACCGCGCTGCGCTCGGGCGTGACGCCCATGCTCGAAACGATGACGTCGTAGCGATTCGAGGTGAGCCCCGCGAGGATGCCGTCCCAGTTCATCACCACGAACTCGGCGCGCACGCCGAGGCGGCGCGCGAGGTCGGTGGCGAGGTCGACGTCGAAGCCGATCGGCTTGCCATCCGGCCCCTCGAACTCCATCGGTGGATAGGTGGCGTCGATGGCGACCTTGAGCACGCCCGCCTTGGTGAGCTTCTCGGGGGCCTTGATCGCGCCCGGCGCGGGATCGCCGGCGCGCGCCGCGAGCGCGGTGAGGAGCCAGGCAGCGAAGGCGAGACGGACGGCAGGACGCTTCATCGACGATCTCTCCGCGGGGCTGAGCGAGGACGCGCTGACGCTAGCTCCCGGCACCGCGCGCCAGCAACGTGACCCACCAGGCGAGGAGGGCGGGCCACGGTGGCCTGCTCGCCGCGACGGCCGGGGATGGCCCCCCCGGCATCGTGCGTCCGTCGTGGGGCGGCGGTCTCCGCGTGCCCCCGCCAGCCGCCGCCACCGCCTGCAGCGCCGCTTTCGGGTCGCGGAAGCAGCGGCGCTGGGGCGGGTGAGGGACCACACGCGGCCGACGCCAAGCGAGAACGCCTGCTAGTGATCGCTAGCAGAAATTGCTATCAAGCAACAGCAATCGCGGGTTTTCCGCCGCTCTGGAGCAGCTTTCCGGCCTCAGAACGCGTCCCCGGGGCCCAACAGCCGCTCCACGGCCAGCTCCGGCGCCAGCTCGCCGCGCTCCACCCGCGCCTCGAGCTCGGCGAGCTCGGCGGCGACGCCCTCGCGGAGCAGGAAGCGGTGGCGAAGCTGCTCGTCGAGGAGCGCGCGCATCCATTC
Source organism: uncultured bacterium (assembly GCA_964392195.1). Classification (GTDB taxonomy): domain Bacteria; phylum JADJOY01; class JADJOY01; order JADJOY01; family JADJOY01; genus JADJOY01. Next base: position 1,252 of record CAYMQR010000644.1, read on the forward strand.
GCGCGCCTGGCGCGCGCGGCGCGCGGCGAACGAGCCGCGCTCTAGGCCGTTGGCGCGGTGCGCCTCGACGGTCTGCCACAGCGCCTCGAGACCCTCGCCGGTCTTCGACGACACCGTCACCACCGGCACCTTCCAGCCGTCCTCGGCGGCGGCCAGGTACTCGAGGGCGCGCTGGTAGTCGACGCGGCTGCGGTTGGCGCGCGCGAGGTTCTCGCCGTCGGCCTTGGTGATGGCGATCGCGTCGGCGAGCTCGATGATGCCCTTCTTGATCCCCTGCAGCTCGTCGCCGGCGCCCGCGAGCAGGAGCACCAGGAAGCAGTCGACCATCGAGTGGACGGTGGTCTCCGACTGGCCGACGCCGACGGTCTCGACCAGCACCACGTCGTAGCCCGCCGCCTCGCAGAGCAAGATGCTCTCGCGGGTCTTGCGCGCCACGCCGCCGAGGGTGCCGGCGGTGGGCGAGGGGCGGATGAACGCGGCGGGATCGACCGAGAGCCGGCCCATGCGGGTCTTGTCGCCGAGCAGGCTGCCGCCGGTGCGGCCGCTGGTCGGATCCACCGCGAGCACCGCCACGCGGTGGCCCGCCGCCGTGAGCGTGGTGCCGAGGGCGTCGATGAGGGTGCTCTTGCCGGCGCCCGGAGGGCCGGTGATGCCGACCCGCCGCGCGCCGCCGGTGTGACCCGAGAGCCGCTCGAGGAGCTGATGGGCGAGGCGGGTGTGGGCCGCGGCGGTGCTCTCGACGAGCGTGATCGCGCGCGCCAGCGTCACGCGGTCGCCGGCCAGGACACCGGCGGCGTAGTCGTCGAGGGTGAGGGCCCGCTTGGTGGCGGGCCGAGCCGCGGGCTCCGTCACGCGGCGCCGCTCGCGAGGCGCTTCTCGATCTCGTCGAGCAGCACCTCGGCCGCCGCCGGGATCGCCGTGCCGGGGCCGAAGATCGCCACCACGCCGGCCTTCTCGAGCGCCGCGTAGTCCTTGGCGGGGATCACTCCGCCCGCGACGACGCCGATGTCGTCGCGGCCGTGCTTGGCGAGCTCGCCGATCAGCGCGGGCACCAGCGTGCGGTGGCCGCCAGCCTGCGAGCTCACGCCCACCAGATGCACGTCGCTCTCGATGGCCTGGCGCGCGGCCTCCTCCGGGGTCTGGAAGAGCGGGCCGATGTCGACGTCGAAGCCGAGGTCGGCGAACGCGGTGGCGATCACCTTCTGGCCGCGGTCGTGGCCGTCCTGGCCCATCTTCGCGACCAGGATGCGCGGCCGGCGGCCGTGCTTCTTCTCGAACGCGGCGGCCTTGTCGCGAACCCGCTGGAAGGCGTCCGAGCCCGCGGCCTCGGCGCGATACACCCCCGAGATCACCCGCAACGTCGCCTCGTGGCGGCCATAGACCTTCTCCATCGCCATCGAGATCTCGCCCACGCTGGCGCGGGCGCGGGCGGCGTCGATGGCAAGCGCGAGCAGATTACCGCTCTTGGACTCGGCCGCGTGGGTGATCGCGTTCAGCGCGGTCCCGACCTTCGCGGCGTCGCGCTCGGCGCGCAGCTTCGCGAGGCGCGCCACCTGGGCCTCGCGCACAGCGGTGTTGTCGACCTCGAGGATCTCGAGCGGCGTCTCGTCGCTCGCCCGGTCGCGGTTGACGCCCACGATCACGTCGAGCCC
>CAYMQR010000645.1:0-2887 GCA_964392195.1 uncultured bacterium
GCGCGTCTTTCCCGCCGACGCCCCTCGTCGACTGGTGCCAGACTGAGCCTCGGGCTCGAGATCGTCGCCGGCTCGACGGGGAGGTGATCCATGGCTGTGCTCGTGACCGCGGAGGTGCCCGGCCAGACACGGCAGGGCTACGACGCGATGCTCACCGCGCTGGAGGAAGCGCTCGCTAGCGCGCCCGGCTTCGTGCTGCACACCAGTCACCCCATCGAGGGCGGGTGGCGGATCCTCGAGGTGTGGCGGTCGAGGGGTGAGGCCGATCGGTGGTACGCCCAGCACGTGGCGCCCAAGCTGCCGCCGGGGATCCATCCGACTCGCTGGGTCCACGACCTCCACAGCCTCGTGCACCGCTGAGCGGCGCGCGCTCGGATCCCGGATGGAACGGCTCGAGCACTTCGAGGTCGTGGGCAAGCGTGCGGTCTTCCGGCCCGTCGGCACCGTGACGCTGGAGGGGGCGATCTCGCTGGTCGAGCAGGCGATCGAGCGGGCGCGCGCCGCGGGGGCCGTCGAGCTGCTGGTGAACGTGACCGGGCTGAGCGGGTTCCTGGCGCCGAGCCTGAGCGCGCGCTTCGCGCTCGCCGAACGCTGGTCCAAGGCGGCGGCGATGTGCGTGCGGCTCGCCGTGGTCGCGCCCGCAGAGTGGCTCGATCCGGAGCGCTTCGGGGTGGTGGTGATGGCCAACCGGGGCTTCATCACGACCGCCGTCGAGACGGAGGAAGAGGCGGTCGCGTGGCTCGACTCGGCGGACGGTCGGGCCCCCTGACCCCCCCCGGGGTCAGCCCTTTCGCACCAGATCGGCGCGACGGAACACAGCGTCGAGGCCACCCGCGTCCGCGAGCGCCGCCGCGCCACCCTCGTCGCGGTCGACGATCGCGACCACCCGCCGCACCTCGCCACCCGCGTCGCGGACCGCGTCGGCGGCGAGCTTCGACGACCCGCCCGAGGTCACCACGTCCTCGAGCAGCACCACCCGGTCGCCGCCGCGGAAGGCGCCCTCGACGCGCTTGCCGAGGCCGTGGCCCTTCGCCTCCTTGCGCACGAAGAAGCCGCGCAGCCCGCGCCAGCGCGGGTGGCTGGCGGCGTGCACGAGGCAGGCGCTCACCAGCGGCACCGCGCCGACCGCCATGCCGCCCACCGCGTCGAGGTCGGCTGGCGAGAAGCGGGCGTCGATCTGCTCGAGGAGCAGCTTGCCGGCCAGGCTCAGGCCCTCGGGCAGCATCAGGGTGACGCGGGCGTCGATGTAGAGATCGCTCTTCTTGCCGGAGGCGAGCGTGAACTCGCCCCACCGCACGCTGTGCTCGAGGAGCAGCGCGCGCAGGCGGTCGCGATCGGCGGAGGTGGACGCGTTCGGCATGGCTCGGGTCCCGGCGGAATCGTGCCCGCGGGATCGCGGGGCGCGCGAGACTAGCACGCGCCCAGACGCTATGATCGACGCAAAGCGTCAGCTCGCTTCCCCGAGGGCCCTCGACATGCCGCACACCGCGAACGTGGACCGGATCTCGCTCGAAGAGCTCTGCGACGAAGAGGAGTATCTGGTCGAGACCCAGGATCACTGGACGCTGGTGATCACCCGCTACAAGCCCAGGAAGGTGGCGTTCGAGCAGCCGCTGGCCGGCGTTCCGTTCCTCCTGGTGCACGGCTTCTCGCAGAACCGTCACGCGTGGACGTCGGGCGAGTTCGTGAAGAACATGGCGTTCTTCGGCGCCGACATCCACATCCTCGAGCTGCGCGGCCACGGCAAGAGCTCGACCGCGCTCCAGTACCGCCGCCACCGCCGCGACGGGCGCCCGCTGCCCGGCGACATCCAGTGGGCGTGGGACGTCGACAGCTACTTCATGTTCGACCTGCCGGCGGCGATCCGCGAGGTGAAGCGCAAGACCGGGCGCCGCAAGATGGTCTACGTCGGCCACAGCATGGGCGGCATGCTCGGCTACGGGCTCGCCTCGTGGCAGCAGGAGGACTTCCTCGGCCTCGTCACCATCGGCGCGCCGAGCGACATCGGGCGCGGCTTCCCGCTCATCCAGATGCTCGCGCTCGTCGACCTGCTCGGCGTCCCCGCGGTGGACGCGCTGCTGTGGGAGCTCAACACCGCGCGCAAGCTCAGCCACGCCACCCGCAAGCGCCTCGCCGACTTCGTGGAGGCGCTGCCGATCGTGCCGGAGACGGTGGTCGACAAGCTCACGCCCAGCGAGGAACCGGCCGAGCTCAAGTTCCAGGTGGTGCCCGTGGACGTGCTGCTGCGCACCGTGCAGAAGTTCTTCAACCGCCCCGGCACGGTGCTCGGCGGGATCCCCAAGTACATCCCGCTGATGTGGAACCCGGAGCGCGCCAACCCGGAGCGCATCAAGTCCTTGCTCAACATCGGCGGCGGTCCCGAGCCCCGCGCCGTGGTGCGGCAGTTCGCGCGCTGGATCCGCAAGGACGAGCTCAAGTGCTACAAGCTCAACTACGACTTCAAGAAGAATTTCGACAAGATCGAGATCCCGGTGGCGATCGTGTTCGGTGATCAGGACCGCATCGCGGACCTCAAGAGCACCAGCTCGATCTACAAGAACGCGCGCAGCAACTACCTCTTGTGGCGGCCGGTGAAGGGAAACAGCCACATCGACCTCACCATGGGCCACGACATCCGGCAGATCTGCTACGACATCAAGAACCTCGCCGACTACGCGCTCAAGCACCAGCACAAGGAGCCGAGCCTGCCGCGTGTCGAGGACCCCACGGCCCCCGCCGCCCAAGCGGCGGGGTAAGCGTCAGCCGCCCCGGCCCGATCGGGATCTGGAGGGCGGTCGGTCCCTCGACCGCCACCTGCGCGATCCCGCGTCCACGACCACGCCTCGCGGCGCGAGTAGGTGGACGCAGAGCATTAGCCAAAGTCGAT
>CAYMQR010000646.1:0-2879 GCA_964392195.1 uncultured bacterium
CGACCATCGCGTCCATGTCCATGAACAACGAGAACGCCTTGGCCATGAAGTTGTTGTGGCCGGACATGCGCCACGTCACCGTCGTGCCGGTCCCGCTCGGCGCGAGCTCGAAGACCGTGGTGTTGGTGGCCGGGAACGGCTTCAGGAACTCGAGGCGGATCGTCACGCTGCGCGGCCGCTGGCTGTCGGTGATCGTCATGCGGCCCTCACCGACCTGGTCGTTGCCCACCCAGTGATAGGTCGCACCCGGCCCCGCGGGCGCGCCGCCCACCTCGCGCTTCATGGCGGGGTCGAGCTTCTCCCACGGCGACCAGTCGGGCCAGCGGTGGAAATCGTCGAGCCACGCGAACGCCACCTCGGGCGGCGCCGCGATGGTCCGCGAGCGCGAGATCTCGAAGTCGGCGGGACGCGTGGCGATCACGATCACCCCCACGACCACCACGGCGGCCAGGCCCAGCATGATCTTCTTCAGCATCGTGTCGCCTCGCATTCTTCGCAGAGCTTCGTGGTGCTCGGCGCCACGATGCATCACACCGTCACGCCCCCGCAACGGCGTGGCAGCGGCCGTGCTGGGCGCGGATCCTGGCGAGCAGCTCGCCCTTCGCCTGGTAGACTCGCGGGTCATGCCGCGACGCACGCCGATGGCCCTCGTCGAGCGCGCGCGCGACCGCGTCCGCCGCGGGAGCGCGCTCGTTTCCCTCCTCGCCCTGTCGCTCCTGGTACCCGTCCCCGGGCGGGCCGCGCCGCGGGTGGACACCGTCAACGGCCACCCGGTGCTGGTCGTCGACGGCGCGCCGTTCCTCCAGCTCGCGACCCAGCTCCAGGAGAACTCGGACAAGGACCCCGACGGGATGAGCGCGGCGCAGTACCTCGACACCGCGCGCGACCTCGGCTTCAAGGCGGTGCGGGTGCCGGTGCGGTGGCGCACCTTCGCGTCCGGGCAGACCCGCACCCAGTTCCGCGCCAACGACCCCACCCGCGCCGACCTCGACGCGCTCGCCGCCGCGGCGCGCGAGCGCGGGCTCAAGCTGAACCTCGCGTGGGAAGGCTCGAACGTGATCGGCAAGGCGAACTTCGCGCCCGACGACATCGCGTCGAAGTCGGGCACGTTCCACGCGAACGGCTCGCTCACGCCGCCCGCGGGCTTCGACTACGTGAACGGCCCGCAGAGCTACGGCTCGTTCGTGGTGGTCACGAACCCCGACGGCTCGATCGCCGCGAGCCAGCCCAGCGCGACCGCCAACCGCGGCGTGTTCTGTCCCGACTGGCCGAACGTGCTGGCGCGCGAGCGCACCGACTTCCTGGCGCTCGTCGAGTGGATCGCGGGCGCGAACGCGAACGGCGACGTCGTGATCACGCTGCAGGTCGAGAACGAGCCCGCGCTGGTCGACGAGAACGACACCGCGTCGAAGCCCACACAGCGCTGCCGGTGCGGGCTCTCCGAGCACCAGTTCGCCAACCCCGGCGAGCGCGTCGCCGGCTTCGACGGCTCGTTCCCCACCTTTCAGCAGTACCAGAACGCGCGCCCCGAGCTGGTGGCGCGGCTCGGCGTCGACGAGGTCTACACCCAGTGGTCGATGCAGCGTTACTGGGCCGAGCTCGCGAGGGCCGCGAACGCGAAGCTCCCCGGCTTCCCGCTGATCCTCAACCTGTTCGGCCACGACGAGGCGTCCACTCCCGAGCCCGACCACCCCGGCTCGCCGTTCCACGACGTCGACGGCTGGATCACCTACGCGGGCATGGTGAGCGCCGGTCCCGACATGTACGGCTACAAGCAGGAGGTCTACGACCCGCAGGCCGACTCGGCGAAGAACTTCCTCTACGCGCCCGAGTTCGGCGCGCAGTACTACCCGCACTTCCAGGTCTTCGGCGTGCTCGGCTCGAACCTCGCGAGCGGCGGCGCCGCCTACCTCGGCATGGGCATGAGCAGCTACGCGCTTTACGGCGACATCGTGAGCCTGTTCGTGGGCATGGTGAGCGACGGCGTCACCCGCGGGCTGATCCCCAACGCCGCGCGCGGGACGTGGTTCCAGTCGATCCTCGGCCAGGGCTACTCGGCGGCGTTCTACGCGCGCGCCACCAACGCGGCGCTCGGCTCCGCGATGGCGCCGCTCGCGCGCGCCGCCGGCACCGGCAACCTGGTGGCGTTCTTCGATCGCAACTACCTGGGCAGCGATAGCTGGAACGGCGGCACCGCGAGCCTGGGCGGCGCGCAGATCACGCTCACCGACCTCGGCGACTCGGGCTCACCCGCGCGCGGCGCGCTGGTGCGGACCGGCAACAAGGACTTCACCGTGGTCGGTGTGTCCTACCGGGCGCGGATCGCGGTGGCGCCGCCGAGCGACGGCTTCAAGGTCGAGCGCGGCGCGTGGCAGGGCGACACCTGGGTGCGCGCCGCCGACGCCCTCGACGGCTCGGTCACCGTCGACTCGAACGGCGTCACGGTCACGCTCTCGAACGACGAGCGCTCCACCGCGGGCGCGCTCACCGTCGGCGGCGGCGGACCCCTCGACCTCCAGTACGCGGTGCGGATCTATCCCTCGAGCGGCGGCGGGCCCCTCGACAGCGACGGCGACGGCGTGCCGGACTCCTCGGACAACTGCCCGCTCGTGGGCAACCCCGGGCAAGCGGACGCGGACGGCGATGGCGTGGGCGACGCCTGCGAGAGCGGCGACAACAGCGATCGCGACGGCGACGGCATCCCCGACGCGAACGACAACTGCATCGACGTGCCGAACGCCGATCAAGCCGACAGCGACGGCGACGGCCTCGGCGACGCCTGCGAGCCGCCCACGCCGAGCGGCGGCGGTGGCGGCGGCTGCGCGGTGGGCGGACCGACCGACGCAGTCGACCCGCTCGCGCTCGCCGCGCTCGGGACG
>CAYMQR010000647.1:0-2878 GCA_964392195.1 uncultured bacterium
CTCCGAGACCACCTCCCCGATCCGCTCGACGAAGAACAGCGCGACGCGCTGGAAGACCTCGCGGAACAGCTCCTCCTTGCTGTCGAAATGCTTGTAGATGAGCGGCTCGGTGACGCCCAGCTCGGCCGCGATCCCGTTCACGGTGGTGTTGGCGTAGCCGGAGCGCGCGAACTGCCGGGTCGCGCACTCGAGGATCGCTTCGCGGCGCTGGCCGCGGCTCATCCGCACCCGTGGGGCGGCGCCGCCTGATGCCCCGGCCGCGGCGGCGTTGTCGGTCGCTGACGATTTCATCCGCTCCTCCTGGTGCGTTTCCCTCGTGCGATCCGCTCGGCCATGCCGGCGATCGAGGCGCGCAGCTCGGGGTCGGCCACGTGGCTCGCCGCCTCGACGAGCGCCGCGGCCTGCACCGGCCACACCTCGGGGCGTGGCCCCCTCGACGCGCCCGGCGCGCTGCTCGCGGCGCGCGGCCGCGCCACGGCGAAGGCCAGCTCGCGCGCCTCGATGTTCGCGTCGAGGCGCAGCCGATCGAGGACCCGGCGCTCGGCGAGCTTGAGCTCCTGCGAGTGGACCGGGTGCTCCACCTCCACCACCAGCGCGCCGTCGCGGAACGCGGTGGGACGGGTGTGCGCCGCGAGCGCGGGCCCGACCGCCGCCGGCCACGCACGGCACACCCTGAGCAGTGCACCCGCACTCCCCAGCGAGCCGTGGGCCAGCGCCGCGCTCAGGACTTCCGCGAGGGACTCGGGCTGGGTGGCGCGACGCTGGCTCATCGAGGGAATGCCGGGCTCCTGGGCGAATCCGGAGCCTAGCGCTGGCCCTCGTTCGAGCACAAGGAAAACCGGACCTACCGGCCGACCGGTTCGAGAACCCCCACCAGCACACGCTCCAGCTCGTCGAGGTCGACCGGCTTGACCAGCCGCGGCACCCCCGCGAAGCGCGCCAGCACCGTGTCGCGGTGGCCGTAGCCGGTGAGGAAGACGAACGGCGTGCCGACGTCGGCGAGCACCGTGGCGGCGCCGTCGCTGGTGGCGCCGTTCAGGTCAACGTCGAGGATCGCCACGTCGATGCGCTCGGTGCACGCGAAGCGCACCGCCTCGCCGAGCCCGTCCGCGGGGCCGATCACGGTGCAGCCGATGCTCGTGAGCCACCGCTCCAGCATCCCCGCCTGGAGGCGGTCGTCCTCGACCACCAGCACCCGCCGGCCAGCGAGCCGGCCGCGCGCCTCGCGCGGCGCCGCGTCGGGGGCGGCCGGTGGCATCCCGGCGGCGGCCGCCGCCGCCGCGATCGCCGGGAGCGGGATCCGCAGCCTGCAGCGCAGGCCCTCCGTGCGGTAGGACACGTCGAAGGCCCCGCCGAGCTGGCGCTCGATGAGGTTGCGGACGATCACCAGCCCGCCGCCCGGGCGCTTCGGCGGCACCACCGGCGGCCCACCCGACTCGATCCAGTCCAGCACCAGCGGGCCCCCTTCGGCGCGCAGCCACGCCACCTCGAGCAGCCCACCCGGGCGGCTCAGGCCGCCGTACTTGAGCGCGTTGGTGCCGAGCTCGTGGAGCGCCAGGCACACCGGCAGCGCCGCCGCGGCGGGCAGCACGATCGGGTCGCCCTGGATCCGCAGCCGGCCCGGGCTCGAGGGCTCGAAGGGCGCGAGCACCAGCCGCGCCGCCTCGGCGATGTCGATCCCCTCCCAGTGGCCGCGCGCGAGCGCCTCGTGGCTGCGCGCCATGGCGCGGACGCGGCCCGGGAACGACAGCCGGAAATCCTCGAACGACCTGGCGGTGTCGAGGCTCTCGTCGGCGAGCGCGAGCACCGTCGCGAGGGTGTTCTTCACCCGGTGATCGAGCTCGGCCATGAGCAGCGCGCGGCGCTCCTCGCCGCGGCGGCGCTCGGCGACCTCGTCCTCGAGGCGGGCGTTGGCGGAGCTGAGCTCGCGGGTCCTGTCGGCGACCCGCTGCTCGAGCATCTCGTAGGCCTGCGCGAGCGCCTGCTCGGCGCGCTTGCGCTCGGTGATGTCGGTGGAGATGCCGCACACCGCGTACGGTTCCCCGGAGGGACGGGTGAGCGGGAACTTGATCGAGATGTAGGTGTGCTCGCCGTCGTCGTGCGGCACCACCTCGTCGAACTCGAGCGGCCGCGCCGCGCGAGCCACGGCGACGTCGTTGGCTCGGAACGCGTCCGCGGCGTCCGCCGGGAACAGCTCGTGATCGGTGCGACCACGGACCTGCTCCTTCGAAACGTGGAAGAGCTCTTCGAAGCGCCGGTTGATGAGCATGTAGCTGCCATCGAGCGCCTTCGCGTAGATCACCGCCGTGGTGTTGTCGATGATCGCCTGCAGCCGCGCCTCGCTCTCGGCGAGCGCCTCGGCCATCGCCTTCTGCAGCGAGATGTCGACGTGCTCGCCGAGCCACACCCGCCCCCACTCGGGGTCGTCGACGGTGCGGACGTGCGCGCTGCACCACAACACCGTGCCGTCCTTGCGGCGGTTGGGGATCTCGCCGGTCCACGAGCCGTCCCGTTCGAGGGCCGCCATGATGGCTCGCGCGCGCTCCTCCGGGCTCAGCTCGAGCGGGGCGTTGATCACGCTGACCGGCTGGCCGATGAGCTCGCCGGGCTCGTAGCGGAGCATGCGCGCGAACGCGGCGTTGACGTGCACGATCCGGCCATCGCCGGAGCGCACCACGTTCACCCCGACGGAGAGCTGATCGACGAGGCTGGGCTGCACGAATGCGATCCTGTCACTTCGGATATTTGCCTACAAGCCTCTCGACCTCGACGGAACCGCCGGCGAGTGGTCTAGCAGGCAGCTGAAATGGGCACGCGTCGCCCGGCGCGTCGACGAGCTGGTCGAGTCGGCTTGGGGGTGGGGCCCCACGAAAACCGC
>CAYMQR010000648.1:0-2866 GCA_964392195.1 uncultured bacterium
GACGCTGAAGGGCGGAAACTTGTAGTGCAGCATGAAGCGCTTGAAGGACTCGCCGGAGAGTGCCTCGACGCGCTGCTCGTCGCGGGACGAGCCCAGCGTGGAGATCGCCAGAGCCTGGGTCTCGCCGCGGGTGAAGAGCGCCGAGCCGTGGGTGCGCGGCAGCAGCGCGACCTCGGAGCTGATCGGACGGATGTCGGTGAGGCCGCGTCCATCGAGACGGATCTTCTCGTCGCGCATGAACTTCCGCACCACCTGGTACTTGAGCTCCTCGAGCTCGGCCTTGATCTCCTTCTCGCGGTCCGGGAACTGGGCCGCGAGCGCCTCGAGCACCGCACGCTTCACGGCGCTGAAGCGCTCCGCGCGCTCGTGCTTGGCGGGGATACGGACGGCTTCCATGTAACCGGCGGTACCCACGGCGTGGACACGGGCGATGAGCGCCTCGTCGCGGGCGGGCGGCACGAACTGCCGCAGCGGCTTGGCGGCGGCGGCGCGCAACTGGTCCTGCATGTCGAGCAGGGCCTGGAGCGCGTCCTGGGCGTGGAAGAGCGCCTCGAGGAGCACGTCCTCGGCGACTTCCTTGCCACCGCCCTCGACCATGGTGATGCCCTTGCGGCCACCGGCCACGACCATGTTGAGGTCGCTCTCGCCGAGGGTCGAGACCTTCGGGTTGAGCACCAGCTTGCCGTTGATGCGGCCCACCCGGATGCCCGCGATCGGGCCCTGGAACGGGATGCCCGAGAGCATCAGCGCCGCCGAGGTGCCGATCAACGCGACGGTGTCGGGGTCGTTGTCCTTGTCCGCCGAGAGCACGATGCAGTGCACCTGGAGCTCGAAGTTGAAGCCCTCGGGGAAGAGTGGCCGGATCGGTCGATCGATCAGCCGCGCGGTCAGGATCTCCTTCTCGGTGGGGCGCCCCTCGCGCTTGAAGAAGCCACCCGGGATCTTGCCCGCCGCGTACGTCATCTCGCGGTAGTCGACGGTGAGCGGCAGGAAGTCGACGCCCGGCTTGGCATCCTTGGCCGCGGCCACGGCCACCAGCACCATCGTCTCGCCGTACCGGCACAGCACCGCGCCGTCGGCCTGCTTGGCCATGCGGCCGGTCTCGATCGAGAAGGTGCGACCGGCGAGGTCGATCTCGAAGCGGTGAATCATGATGGAAGTCTCCTCAGGCGGACGCCGGCCCGCTCAGGCTGGCGTCGCGAAGCGAGGCGGGATTCGGAGCGAGGAACTTCCTCGAGGGCGACCAGGCCTGGGATCCAGACCGGGCAACACTCGAGCACGCTCCTCACTCCGGGGAAACCGCCTCAGAATGAAAGAATGCGAGGCGCCCGCGGCGAACGCCGCGCGCGCTTCACGGGGCGGGACGCCGCTCGGCGCACTCCGAGCGACGTCCCTTCGCCCCGGCAAACGGCCGGGGACGAGGTCCGCTGGCATCCTTACTTCCGGATGCCGAGTCGGCTGATGACTTCGCGGTAGCGCTCGGGCCGCGTGCGCTTCAGATACTCGAGGTGGCGGCGCCGCTGACCCACCAGCTTCAAGAGACCACGCCGCGAGCCGTGATCCTTCGCGTGCGTCTTGAAGTGGTCGTTGAGATAGGTGATCCGCTCGCTGAGGAGCGCGATCTGGACCTCGGGCGACCCGGTGTCCTTCTCGTGCACCTGGTAGCTCGTGATCACGTCCTGCTTCTTGGCCTTCTCCAAACCCATGGTCTCACCCTTCGCGAACGACCGCGCCGTCCCGGATTCCCGGGACAAGCATTTCTCGTTCCAATTTCGGTAGTTGCCGCGAACCGTAACACAGGGGTCCACCCCTGTAAACCGACCGCGGAATGGGGTCGTGGGTCAGTCTCGCCGAGAGGCCGCCCTCGAGTCGCGAGGGTCCGGGGGATCGCGCCCCGGTCAGCCCGGGGCTCGCGCGGGCGCGGCGGAGGTCTCGAGGCGCGAGACCAGGTCGCGGACGTCGGCCTCGGTCACCACGCCCTCGATGCGCCTCAGGATGCTGCCGTCGGCGGCGAGCACGAGGGTCTGCGGGATGAAGCGGAAGGTGAGACCGAGTCCGTCGAAGAGCTCGTCGGGATCGCCGGTGAAGACGGCGCTCGGATACGGCACGCCGTGGCGTCCGGCGAAGGCGGCGACCTCGGCGGCCACGTCCTCGGGCGCGCCGGGGTTCTCGAACCGATCCCACGAGACCCCGACCACGTCCGCCGAATCTCCCAGCTCGTTCGCGAGCTTCACCAGCCTCGGCAGCTCGTCGACGCAGGGATGACACCAGGTCGCCCAGTGGTTGACGATCCGGGGCCGGCCGGCGGGGGTCATCAGCGCGCGCACCGCGGCGAGGTCGGCCGGATAGCAGTGGGGATGGGTCGGCTCCGGCGTCGGCTCCGGGAGCGGCTCGTCGGGAGGCGGACGATGCGCCGCCACCGCCGAGGACCAGCTCGGGTCGGGACCGCGGAGCCGGTCGCGCAGCGCTCGCAGGCGATTCAACACGGCCGCGCCTCGGACGGCGCGGGGCGCGCGGCCGGCCTCACAACGTCCCCCACGCCACCAGGTGGCGATCGCTCACGGCCTCCACGGTCAGGTGCGCGAGCCCCGCTGCGGCGAGTTGGGCCTTCACCTCGTCGAGTTCGTAGGCCGCGAGCAGCGACGCGAAGAAGTCCTGCTGGAGCACCGGCGGCGCGTCACCGACGTACAGGTTCACGAAGCGTTCGGCGGTGGCGAGGTCGGGCGGCCGCATCAGGTCCATCACCAGGATCGGCGCGCCGGCCTTCGCCGCGGCACGCGCCGACCGCCAGATCACCGCCGGGTCCGAGAGGTGGTGCAGCAGGCTGTTCGAGATCACCGCGTCGAACGACTCGCGCGGCAGCGCC